>NZ_JBBAWK010000019.1:0-13615 GCF_040397215.1 Candidatus Limnocylindrus sp. | reverse complement strand
GCTTCGCAGGGGCCTTCTTCGCAACGGCCTTCTTCGCCGTCTTGCGCTTGGCCTTGCGCTTCGCAGGGGCCTTCTTCGCTACGGCCTTCTTGACCGTCTTGCGCTTCTTGCGCTTGGCTGGGGCCTTCTTCGCAACGGCCTTCTTCGCCGTCTTGCGCTTGGCCTTCTTCTTGGCAGGGGCCTTCTTCGCAACGGCCTTCTTCACCGTCTTGCGCTTGGCCTTCTTCTTGGCTGGAGCCTTCTTGGCTACGGCCTTCTTCGCTACTCGCTTCTTAGCGACCTTCTTGGCAGCAGGCTTTCGCTTCGCAGCGGCCTTTCGCTTCTTTACAGCCATGTGTGTACCTCCACTCTGACTAGCCCGTACTTCGGACTGTCATAACTTCACCCCATTGTTGGGGCTTGTGGAAAACTAAAACACAATGTGGATAACTGCAAGCGTAAATTTTCGATTTCATGCGTGCGGCCCCCCTTGACCCCTCGGTTTACGAGCTGCTGATAGCCGGTCGCGGCATGGGCTGGCGCCTAGCGCGGGGCAAATCCCCTTTTGGTAGGGGGTGTTTTGTGCGGAATCAGCACTCTGGCCCGCTCAGATGAACGCAGAGGCCCCTATTACCGCCGCCGCACGCGAAACCTGTGCGTATGGGGTGAAGTTGTGCGTGTTTTTGCGCTGTCGCCCCGCTTCGTGGCGCATTTGCCGCCCTGCGACGATGCAAGGGGCTCCGATTTTTGTGTGCAAATGCCGCTGTCTTGACCCACGACGCGCGCCGCCGTAGAGTTCGGGCATGGCGAACCGCTTCTACTTTCGATACCCGGCATGACCAGCCCAGACGCGTAAGCGTTTGACCGGCGGTCCGGCCGGGATGTGAGCAGGGGGAGACCTCTGCTCTTTTCTTTTCCCCCAGAAGTGGCGCCAGGGAGTCCGCCAAGAGAGTGGAGTGACCAATGTTTGTACGAATCAACCAGTCGGCAACTGCTGAACAGATCGCGGCGATCCGTAACCGTGCCACCGAGGCCGGTCTCGCCGTGTACGACGAGCCATCTGCGCGCGGGTTGACCCTCGCCCTGCTCGGTCCGAAGGGCTTCGACGAAAAGTTAGGTGAGCAGATCGCCGCACTGCCCGGCGTTGACGCTGTGGCGCGTCCATCCCGCGCCTATCGCTTGAGCTCGCAGGAGTTCCGCGAGGAGCCAACGATCGTCAAGGTGCGTGATGCGGTCATTGGTGGGGGCTCACTGACGCTGATGGCGGGGCCATGCTCGATCGAATCACGCGAACAGCTCTTCGAAGTCGCGGCGGGCGTCGCCGCTGCGGGGGCAACGCTGTTGCGCGGTGGTGCCTTCAAGCCACGCTCCTCGCCGTACGCCTTCCAGGGGCTCGGCCTCGAGGGACTGCGACTCCTCGCCGAGGCGCGCGAGCGCACCGGGCTCCCAATCATTACCGAAGTGATGGAGCCGGCGCAGGTCGACATGGTTGCCGAGTTCGCCGACGTGCTGCAGATCGGCACACGCAACATGCAGAACTTCTCGCTGCTTAACGCCGTTGGGCGCACGCGCATGCCGGTGATGCTGAAGCGCGGCCTCTCGGGCACGATCGAAGAGTGGTTGCTTGCCGCCGAGTACATCCTGGCCGCCGGGAACCGCCAGGTGATCCTCTGCGAGCGCGGCATTCGCACCTTCGAGACGGCGGCGCGCAACACGCTCGACCTGAACGCGGTGCCGATCTTGCGACGACTCACGCATCTTCCAGTCATTGTCGACCCGAGCCACGCCACGGGGAAGCGTTGGATGGTGGCGCCGATGTCGTACGCCGGCGTTGCCGCTGGAGCCGACGGGATCATGGTCGAGGTGCACCCGAAGCCCGAAGAGGCCTGGTCCGACGGCGAGCAGTCCCTCACCCTGCCGATGTTCTCGCGCCTTGCCGGCGAACTGCGCACCATTCACTCCGTCGTCTCGCCGCTGCACGCAAATCCGGGCGAGGCCTTGGGGCGATGAGCGATCGTCTGCGCGGCGAGCTGCGCCTTCCGGGCGACAAGTCGATGAGCCATCGCGCGCTCCTCTACGCCGCACTCGCCGATGGCGAGACGCTCGTGGTTGGCGCGGGCGACGGCCATGACGTGCGCTCCACGGCGGGCATCATCGCCGCGCTCGGCGCCTCGGTTATGCGCGAAGCGGCTCAGCCTGGTGACGCACCGGGCACCGCACGTTGGCGCGTGCGCTCTGGCGGACGTGGATCTCTGCGTGCGGCCACTGCGCCGCTCGATTGCGACAATTCGGGAACCTCGATGCGACTCGGTGCGGGCCTCGTCGCCGGCGTACCTGGCGTACATACGTTGACGGGTGACACTTCGCTGCAGAGTCGACCAATGGCGCGCGTTCTTGAGCCACTCGCCGCGATGGGCGCGGTTGTGAGCGGGTCGGGCGAGGCGGGCACGCGCGCGCCACTCACTATTAGGGGTGGTGCACTGCGCGGCGCCACGTGGGCACCAGCCACACCAAGCGCACAGGTAAAGGGGTGCGTGCTGCTTGCCGCGTTGGCGGCAAGAGGCGAAAGCACCTATCGCGAGGCGGTGGCAACGCGTGATCACTCCGAGCGCATGCTCGTGGCACGCGGCGCTTCGCTGCGGACCACTTTGGATGGGAGTTGGGTAAGCGTCGTGATTGCCCCTGGCGAGCTCTCTGCCCTCCCACTGGTCACCATTCCGGGCGATCCGTCGTCGGCCACCTTCTGGCTGGTGGCGGGGAGCCTGCACCCCGACGCCGATTTACTCATTCGCGGCGTCTCATTGAACCCCACCCGACGTCACGCCATCGACCTGTTGCAGCGCATGGGCGCCCGTATCGACGAGTTTCCTGCCGCCGATGACGGCTCTGGCGAGCCGGTTGGAGACCTGCGCGTCCGCAGTGCGGCCCTCCACGGCATCGACATGACGCCAACCGACGTTGCGCTGGCCATTGATGAGGTGCCGATCCTCTCGTTGGCAGCCGCCATGGCCACCGGCGCAACGAGCATTCGCGGCGCTGGCGAGCTGCGCGCCAAGGAGAGCGACCGGATTGCCGGCGTTGCGGCCGGACTTGCAGCGCTTGGTCTGACGATTTCGGTGACGGGCGACGATCTGCACTTCGTGGGCGGCGGCCGACCAGCCGCTGGCTTTACTGAGTCACTCGGCGACCACCGCCTGGCGATGACCTTTGCCATTGCCGGCCTGGTGAGTGGCGCCGCGGTTTCAGTAGATGACCCTTCCGCTGCGGCCGTTAGCTACCCCACCTTCTATGACGACATGGCGCGCATCGGGGCCGCAGCATGAGCGGGCGACGCATTCTCCTCTTAGGGCACCCGGTGGAGCACAGCCTCTCGCCCGCTTTTCAGCAGGCGGCGTTTGATTCGATCGGCCTGCCGGTTCGCTATGAGGCGATGGATGTAGCACCAGCTGATTTGGCGCGCGTCGTAGCCGAGTTGCGCGCCGACCCACTCGTGATGGGGGCGAACGTGACGGTGCCGCACAAGGAGAAGATTGCGCCGCTCCTCGACTCACTCACCGACGACGCCGTACAGATTGGCGCCGTCAACACCATCACTCGCGCGGGGAGCCGACTTGTTGGTCGCAATACCGACGCGGCGGGCTTCCGCGGCGCGCTCGACGGCCTGCTCGACGGTCGACGCACCCCGCGCCATGCGCTGGTTCTCGGTGCTGGTGGCGCAGCAAAGGCGGCGATCTCGGCACTCGTCACGGCAGGTGTTGCGCAGATCTCCATTGCCAATCGCCATCTCGCCCGCGCCGAGCGCCTCGTTGCCGAAGTGCGCAAGGCTTCGCCACACCTCACCGTGCGCGCCGCACCGTGGCACGAGGGGCTCCTTATTGAAGAGGCGCAGATTGCGGGACTCGTGGTGCACGCCACCACGCTCGGCTTGAGTGACGGGGCCCTGCCACTTCCGGCGGCGGCCTTCCGCGCCGGTCAGTTCGTGATCGACGTGGTGTACGCGCCTGGCGAGACGGCGCTCGTGCGCACGGCACGCGCCGCGGGCGCGGAGGCAATTGATGGACGTGAGATGTTGCTGCTGCAGGGTGCGGCGGCCTTTGAACTGTGGACGGGGCGACCGGCCCCTATTGCGGTGATGCGCGAAGCGTTTGACACTGCAGCGAAGCAGAACGCGAAGTAAGGGGGGAAGATCATGGCCTTTCGATTCTTGACCGCAGGCGAGTCGCACGGACCAGAGCTCGGCGTGATTGTTGAGGGTATGCCCGCGGGTGTTCCGCTGACCGAAGCCGCCCTCGAGATTGATATGCGACGACGCCAGGGCGGCTATGGCCGCGGCGCTCGCCAAACCATTGAGCAGGACCGCGCGCGGATTCGCAGCGGCGTCCGCCACGGCGCAACGCTCGGCTCCCCTATCCTGCTACTGATTGAGAACCGCGACTGGGAGAACTGGACCAGCGTGATGCAGGTCGCCCCACTGAGCGCCGAGGAGGCGGCGGCCATCGCCGCTTCGGCAGCAGAGGGCACAAAGCGTGCGATTCCGGTGACGCGAGTTCGCCCCGGGCACGCCGACCTTGCTGGTGCACTGAAATACGGCTTTGATGATGTGCGCAATGTTCTGGAGCGTGCCTCAGCGCGCGAGACGGCGGCACGCGTTGCCGCGGGTGGCGTCGCCAAGGCGCTGCTCAACGCACTCGGCATTGAGATCTGGTCGTTCACCGCCGAGGTTGGCGGTGTGGCGGTGGATCCGGCCAACTGCACGCGCACGCGCGACGAGGCCGACGTGAGCCCGCTCCGCTGCCCAGACCCCGCCGCAGAGGAGCGCATGATTGCGCGCATCGACGAGGCACGCACGGCTGGAAATACCGTCGGGGGGATTTTTGAGGTTGTGGTGAAGGGGCTCCCGATGGGGCTCGGCAGCTACGTGCACTGGGACCGCCGACTCGACACTGCGCTCGCTGGGGCGATCGCCAGCATTCAGAGCGTGAAGGGTGTGGAGTTCGGCCTCGGCTTCGAGCAGACACGCATCTTCGGCTCCGAGGTTCATGACGTGATCGAGGGTCGTTCGGCCGACGGCAGCTGGGTGCATCGCACCAATCGCGCTGGCGGCCTGACGGGTGGCGTTTCTAATGGCGAACCGATCGTGGTGCGCGGCGCGGTGAAGCCGATCAGCACCTTGGCGCGACCGCTCCCATCTGCCGACCTCATCACTGGCGACAAAGTCGAGAAGGCGCACTACGAGCGCTCCGACATCAGCGTCGTTCCTGCGGCTGGCGTGATTGGTGAGGCCATGGTGGCACTCGCGATCGTGCCGTTCCTGCTCGAGAAGACGGGGGGCGACTCACTTGCCGAGATTCAGGCGAACCTCGCAGCACTCCGTGCCCGATCCGCAGCGCCACGCACCGCCCCATCGGCGGGCGGTACGAGCGCCGGCTCCGGCGGCGACGACTAAGTTGTGATGCAGGCGCCGCGCGATCTTGCACTCGTTGGCCTCCCTGGCGTGGGGAAGAGCTCACTCGGCAAGCGCCTCGCAGCGAAGCTCGGCGTCCCCTTCCTTGATACCGACCGTGCGGTGATCGCGGAGACGGGCGTGAAGAACGACAGCGTGGCGTCGATCTTCGAACGTGAAGGCGAGGCGGGCTTCCGACTACGCGAACGACAACTGATCGCCTCACTCGTCGCACCAGAGCCACCAGCCGGATCGATTGGCGCAGAGCTCGGCATTGGCCGCGTCGTGGCGTTAGGTGGCGGCGCAGCCGCTGACCCACGGAGTCGATGGGCGCTGCGTGAGCGCGCAATCCTCTTCTGGCTCGACGCTCCCGACACCTCGATCGCTCGACGACTGCGCACCGCACGCGTCGTGCGACCACTGATGAACCATGGTGATCCAATGGCAACGCTTGAACGTCTCCGCGGCGACCGCGAGCGCTTCTACCGACCAGGGGTGCATCTGCGCAGTACGCGCAGCCCAGGTTCGCTTGCTGACGAGGCGATCGAACTGCTGCGCACCTCTGTGCGATCAACTCGGCCGCTGCTGAATGCCGAGACGCTCTCCGGCCGCTGGCTGGTGGGCGACGGTATCGCCGTCGACGCGCTGCGTGCGCTGCTCGCTGAGCGCGGCCTCTCACGAATGGTGCTTGCCACCGAACCAAACGCCGCACGCGCCTTCGCCAATGGCCTGCGCGATGCACTTGTGACCGCTGGCATTACGGTGATTCCGCTTGAGCTGCCGAGTGGCGAAGCGGCGAAGGAGCTGCACGAGATTGGTGCCGCGGCGCAGCGACTCGCCAACGCCGGCGTGGAGCGTCGCGATCTCATCGTTGCCGTTGGTGGTGGTGCACTCACCGATGCCGCAGGGTTGCTCGCCGCCCTCTATCTTCGTGGCGTCGACTGGATTGCCGTGCCAACCACGCTCGCCGCGCAGGTTGACGCCTCACTCGGAGGCAAGACCGGTGTCGATCTGCCCGAAGGGAAGAATCTCGTTGGTGCCTTTCATCAGCCGCAGGCGGTCATCGCCGACCTTGCCGCGCTGCGCACCCTCCCTGCGCGCGAACTGGTCGCAGCTTCTGCTGAGGTGGTGAAGATTGCCCTGCTCGGCGATGTGCGCCTCTTCACCGTGCTCGAGGAGGCGGCTCCGCGACTTGTAGCTGGTGATCCAACCCTGCACGACGACGGCACCCTTGCCGAGATCGTGGAGCGCGCCGGTTGGTGGAAGTGCCGCGTTGTTGCCGCCGACGAACGTGAATCGGGCGAACGCATGAGCCTCAACCTTGGTCACACCCTCGGGCACGCCCTTGAGCAGGCGGCCGGCTATCAGAACCTGTTGCACGGCGAGGCGGTCGGCTACGGCCTCCGCGCCGCACTACAGATTGGCGTGGAGCTTGGCGTGACTCCTGCGGCGCTTGCCGCTCGTGGCGTCGCACTACTAGCTGCCCTCGGCCTCGGCGTTGCCCCACGCTCTGAACCAGTCGCTGCACTGCTGGCTGCGGCCGGTCGCGACAAGAAGGTGGCCGAGGCGAAGATTCGCTGGGTGCTCGCGAGCGACGAAGGCTACGTTATTCGCAACGATGTTCCTGCTAGCCTCGTAGAGCGCGCAGCGGCGGCCATGTTGGCTGGCAGTAAGTAGGGGGGACCCATGGCGGAGATTTCGAAGCGCATTGAACTCGCAGCGATGAGCGCACGAACCCGCGCCCACGCCGCTGGTGATGGGCTCCTGATGTTGAGCGGCCCCAACCTCAACCTGCTCGGTGAGCGCGAACCAGAGACCTACGGCACCACCACCCTCGCCGAGATCGAGGCCTCGGTTGCAACGGCGGCAGCAGCTGCTGGTCTGCACCTTGTTGATGCGGTGCAGTCGAATCACGAAGGTGAGCTGATCAACCGGCTTCATGTGCGCGACTTCTCGTGGCTGATCATCAACCCGAGTGGGCTCACCCACACCAGCGTCAGCCTGCGTGATGCGCTCCTCGCCGTGGAGCGACCCTTCGCCGAGGTGCACCTCAGTGACCCGGCAACGCGCGAGCCATTCCGCAGCGTGAACTTCGTCGAAGACCTCTGCGCTGTCACGGTGCGTGGCTACGGTGCTACCGGTTATCTGCGCGCCGTTGCCCTCATCGCAGAACTATGGAACGCCGCTCGTGCGGCGGATGGTCACCAGTGAGCGACCCCGCCGCGCGCCTGCAAGAGATTCGCGCCGCCATCGACACCATCGACGATCAGCTGCTGACGCTGCTCGCCGCACGCACCGAGCTCGCCCTTGAGGCTGGCGCGGCGAAGGCGGCACTCGGACGCGCGGTGCAGGACCCAGAGCGCGAAGCGGCACTCCTTGCACGCGTTGCCGCGCGCGGTGCGGGTGCCCTTACTCCTGATGATCTGGTGGAGTTGTGGACGTTGCTGATGGCGGCGACGCGTCGGGCGGAGTCTCAGCGCTAAATCCCGCGCAGCGCATCACCGGCAGGCGCGGGTAACGTGGGAAGCGGCCATCAGTATCTGAGAGCCCGCAGCGCATGAAGTTCGACCCACGGCCGCTCACGACGAGCCGCGCATGGATGCAGATGGAACAGAGGCCGCTACTCATGAGGCGCAGTGTGGCGCAGAGTCAGCGATTGGGGTGTGGCGGAGGGGGAGGGATTCGAACCCCCGCAGACCGTTGCCAGCCTGGGCTGTTTTCAAGACAGCTCCGTTCAACCACTCCGGCACCCCTCCACGAGGGAGTGTATCGGATGCGGCAACCCCGCTCAGCCGAAGTGGGCGAGGTGATCGGCCCAGTGGGCGCTGCTCTCCATCTTGATGACCTTCTTGAGCGGCTCCCCCTCCAGCGACGGGAAAGCCGCCGCGTCGTAGAGCTGCACCTCTGAGAGTCCCGCCGCTTCTGCGCGGAGCTCTGCCCACGCAGCAGCCTCGGAGGCACGCACCTCGCTCACTTCGCGGCCCTGGCTTTCTGCGGTGATTCTGGCATTCAGTTCGTCGAGGCTCTCCGGGGTGATCTCGGGGGTGCCGCCATCAATCAGGGTTCGAATCTCATAGGTGCCGCGTCGCTCCCACCACTCAATGTGCGCGAGCAGATCGGTACGGGTGAGATCACCGCCGGCAGCCTGTGCCCATGCGGCCGCGGGGGTTGCGGCAATGGCGGCCTCAAACTCGGCGCGGGCGGCGTCGAGTCGGGTGAAAAAGTTTTGAACGCGTTCGCTCATTGACTACTTCTGCTTCGGTGGGGCGAGATGCGTGCGCCCGCCAAGGTACGGGTGCAGCACGGCGGGAAGCTTCACGCTGCCGTCCGGCTGAGCGCCATGTTCGAGGAGCGCGGCCAGCACACGCGGCACTGCGAGCCCCGAGCCATTCAGCGTGTGCACGAGCTCTGGCTTCTCGCCAGCGGCGGTGCGGTAGCGAATCGCCATGCGGCGTGCCTGGTAGTCGCCAAAGTTTGAGCAGCTCGACACTTCGAGCCAGCGCTTCGAGCCAGGTGCCCACACTTCTAGGTCGTATTTACGCATCTGCACGAAGCCCATGTCGCCCGTTGCCATCAGTAGCACGCGATACGGCAGCTCGAGCTGCTTGAGCAGTGACTCGGCACGTGCGGTGAGCCACTCGAGCGCGGCGGCAGATTCTGCAGGGCGCTCAAAGCTCACCATCTCTACCTTGTCGAACTGGTGCAGGCGCAGGATGCCGCGTGTCTCGCGACCAGCAGCGCCCGCCTCACGACGGAAGCATGGTGTATAGGCGGCGTAGCGAATCGGCAAATCCGCACCGTCGAGGATCTCGTCGCGATGCATGTTCGTCACTGGCACCTCGGCGGTTGGCGCCAGGTAGAAACCGTCGCGACCGACCACGTACATCTGGTCTTCCTTATCAGGGATCTGCCCGGTGCCGCGCGCCGACGCCTCGTTAATCAGGATCGGTGGCCAGATCTCGGTGAAGCCGTTCTCGCGCACATGGGTGTCGAGGAAGAGGTTGATCAGTGCACGAATCAGCGCTGCGCCATCGGCACGGTACGCCGGGAATGCGGCTCCCGCCACCTTTGCACCGCGCTCCAGATCAAAGATGCCGAGCCGCTCCGCGACCACATCGTGCTCTGGTGCTTCCGCAGTGGCTGGATCTTCACCATGTGCGCCGATCGCTGGGTGCCCTGCAGGTGCCCACGTACGAATCGTGGTGTTCGCCTCGGCGCCGCCAACGGGAATATCTTCGTCGGGCGGGTTCGGAATGCGGAGCAGCAGATCTTCGAGCTGTGCCTCGGCGGCGGCGAGCTCCTTCTCGAGCCCCTCCATCTCGGTGGCAACCTTCTGGGAATCAGCCTTTAGCGACACCACCTTTGGGTCAGTGGCGGCGACTGCAGGCTTGCCGCCGAGCAGCGCGCCGACTTCGGCGGAGAGGCGCTTGCGCTCGGTGCGCAGGGTGTCCACACGAACGGAGAGGGCGCGGCGTGCGGCGTCTGCAGCGAGGGCTGCGTCAACAACCTTCGGGTCCTCGCGCTTGGCGATCGCGCCCGCGCGGAGTCGGTCGGCGTCGTCGCGGAGTCGCTGTGTGCCCACACTCATGCGCTTACCCCCTGTACCGCTGCGGCATCGCGCAGCCTGGTAAGGATAAGGGTGCGATCGATCGCTGCGAGCAGCCAACCCGCGCGCGGGCCGTTCGTTCGCCCGAGGAAGGCGGCGTAGAGCGAGGCGAAGGCACGAACCGGCTGCAAGCCAGCCTCCTTGGCGGCGCTAAATATCAGCGCTTGCCAGGCATCACCACTTCCGAGGGCGGCGGCATCGGCGGCGATTGCGGCTTCAATCTGCGGGGCGAGGGCACCGAGCCAGGCGCGCTCCTCGGCGCTGAGCGCCGCAACGGCATCGGTCGGTAGCTCTGGGCGCACCGCAATACGCGCCTCTTCGGGGGCGTAGTCACGCAACCAGTTGGTCACGGCGGCGATGCGCTCATTCAGCTCGTCTGATTCGGCGGCGGTGAGTGGGCTCCCCTTCTCAGCGGCGGCGCGCTCAATCACGTTCACACCCGGAAGCTGCAGCAACAGCGAGAGCTGACCAAATGCGGGGCGCCACGCCGCTGCAACCGCTTTCGCTGCCTCGGCGGTGCTATCCGCAATCTGGCTAAAAAACTGCAGGCGGTCGTGATCGGGTGGCAGCTCCCCACGCACCGTCTTGCCCGCGGTGGCGGCGCTGATACGGTCGTACTCATCGTGCAGGCGCGGAATCGCGTCGCTGCCGGCCGGATCAAAGTCGATGGCGTGGTTTGGCCGCGGACGTAAGAAGAGGAAGCGCAGCACTTCGGGCGGAATGGACTCGGAGATGGAGTGCACGGCGGCGCCGAGCCCCTTCGAGGTCGACATCTTCTTGCCGCCCACGTTGAGGAACTCGTACATCACGTTGATCGGCGGCTCGCGGTCGAACACTTCGCGCGAGATCGCCTCGCTGCGATCGCGTGATCCACCCTTGGTGCCGAGATCCTTGCCGCACCCTTCGATGGTGACGCCCATCAGCGACCATTTCGCCGCCCACTCCACGTTGAACGGCATTTTCGCCTTGCCGCCAAATGGCGCGAGTCGCCCCTCATGGCCGCACCCTTGCGCCCACTTCACGTAATCAGGGAGGCAGCGGTAGCGAATCGTCTCGCCGTCCCAGTCGTCGGAGAGGGTGGTGCCAACGCGGCCGCATGCCTCGCAGATCGCCTGAATCGGCAGCCAACCTGCTGGTCGCTCCACGAGGCTGACGCGCACGTAGAGGTCGCGAATCACCTGCGCTTTATCAAGCGCGGTGCGAATGAATGGATCGAGCTGCCCCGTTGGGTAGATCTCGGAGAGCCAGTAGAACTCGGGGCGAATGCCGAGGCGCGCAAACGTTGGGAAGAAGAGCGCGCCCACAAAGTGTCGCGCGTAGTTTTCGGCGCTGCTCCCCTCTGGCGCCGGGACACGCGAGAGGGGCACACCCATGTAGCGCTCGACGGCATCGGGGGTGAGGAGTGCCTGCGCATCCATCGCGTCCATGTCTTCGACGCCATAGCGGAACTGCACGGGGATGCCGCGGTCGCGCAAGGCGCGAGCGATGGCGTCGTGCATGACTGGTCCGCGGAGGGAGCCAACGTGTACCGTCCCCGATGGGGTCTTCGAGTCGTTGACGACCTGGGGCCCGGAGACACGTGCGGCGAGTTCGTCTGCCCAATACATGCTGGGAATCCTAGCGCCCGCGGCGACGGTTAGCCTCGCTGAGCGAGTTCCGTCAAGCGCTTCCGTAGGTTGCGCATCGCCGCCGCATCACGCACGGCCACGAAGAGGGTGTCGTCCCCCGCCACCGTGCCCACAATTTCGGGGAGTCGGAGACGGTCAAGAGAGGCGGCAATCGCGTGTGCACTCCCCGGGAGCGTCTTGAGCACCAAGATTGATCCCGCTACCGATGCCTCGAGTGGGATCGCACCGAGCAGAGCCTGCAGCCGCTCTGCCGAAGCAATCTCAACCGAGCGGCCTGGGGCGAAGGCGTAGGCCGGCGAGCCGCCGCGATCCACTTTGATCAGACCCAACTCCGTGATGTCGCGACTGAGCGTTGCCTGGGTTGCGGGAATCCCCTGCCGCTTGAGCGCCGTGGCAAGTTCTCGCTGCGTGCGGATCGCCTGTCGCGAAACGATATCGCGCAGGGAACGGTGCCGGACGCTCTTGCCAAGATCCACTACAGACCGCCGCGCAGCACCACGGAGGCAACCAGCACAGCGGCGAAGGCGAATCGGTACGCCACGAAGATACGCGTGCTTCCGCCCTCCAAGATGCGGAAGAGCAACTTGATGGCGAACAAGCCCGAGATAAATGCACTCACCACGCCGATGGCGAGAAGTGGCGCACTCGCCGCAAGATCTTCACTTGACTCAAGAAGGTGCTTGAGTTCAACGGTGCCAGCGCCAGCGATCGCCGGAATGCCGAGCAAGAAGCCGAAGCGTGCCGCCGCTTCACGACGGAAGCCGAGAAAGAGACCACAACTAATGGTTGCACCAGAGCGGCTGACCCCAGGCACCAGCGCCAGCGCCTGCGCCAGGCCGACCATGAGGCCATCGATCACGCCAACGCTCTGCAGCGGCCGCTCACGCGAACCGATTCTCTCCGCAAACCAGAGCAACAACGCACCCACCGTTACGGCAGCCGCAACAACGAGTGGTGTGCGCACCGCACTGTCTAGGAGATCACCAGCTGCAACGCCCAGCAGTACAGCCGGGATCGTGCCAATCACGATTGCAAGGATGAGACGCTCGTCGGCAGGTTCGCCGCGATGGCGACCGAGCGAGGTCAGCGTGCGCACTACAACGCGGGTGAGTCGCAGCACGTCACGTCGAAGTGCAACGAGTACGGCGGCAAGCGTGCCCAAGTGAATCACCGCGCCGAAAGCGCGCGATGCGAGCAGCGGATCGCTGATGCCGAAGAGATATGGGATCGCGTAGAGGTGTGCTGACGAAGAGATGGGCAAAAACTCGGTTGCACCCTGCACGAGCCCCAGTAGTAGGGCGATAAGTGCTGCAGATACCGGATCGCTACCCATTTCGCCCTCCCGCTATCGACTGCGCGCCGAGCTGGCGCCGTGGGGGCATAGCATGAGGCGGCGCCCCCTAAATGGGAAGCACCGCCTCATAGAACTGTCTGAGCGCGCGAATTAGCCGCGAATAAAGAGCGGAGCGAGCACCAGGGTGACCGTGGCCAGCAGCTTCACGAGGACGTGCAGCGATGGGCCAGCGGTGTCCTTGAACGGGTCGCCAACGGTGTCGCCAACAACGGCGGCTGCGTGGGCATCGCTCCCCTTACCGAGGACCTTCCCCTTCTCGTCCTTGAGTCCGCCCGACTCGATGAACTTCTTGGCGTTATCCCAGGCGCCACCGGAGTTGTTCAGCACCGTGGCCAGCAGCACGCCGCTGATCGTTCCCACGATCAGCATGCCTGCAACCGCTTCGGCGCCGAGCAGCACTCCTACCAGAACTGGAGTTGCCACCGCAACCACACCCGGAGCGATCATCTCGCGCAGGGCGGCAATGGTGGTGATATCAACAACGCGCGCGTAATCCGGGCGCGCCTTGTAGGTCATGATTCCAGGAATCTCACGGAATTGGCGACGCACTTCCACGATGATCGCCTGCGCCGTTCGCCCAACGGCGCGAATGGCGAGCGAGCTGA
>NZ_JBBAWK010000018.1:0-20328 GCF_040397215.1 Candidatus Limnocylindrus sp. | reverse complement strand
TCCATGGGGCGAGAAGGTCAGGGAGCGCCGTCACCCAGTCGCTGGCGGCGACGATTGGCGCACCGCCACTGCCGAGCTGATCCTGCATCCACGACGTTCGGGGCGCACTCTCTGGGTGGCGGCGGTTCCACCGCTCCACAACGAGCGCCTCGCGACGCAGCTCTGAATACGAGGTGGCCGACCAGATCTCGGCGCGGACACCGAATCGTTCGCGCAGCAGGTCGCGCGCGGCGAGCACCTCGCCCATGATCGCGCCCGAGCCAAAGAGACGAACGATTGGTCCGCTCGCGCTGGCATCGGCCTCCGCGAAGCGATAGAGGCCACGATGAATCCCCTCATCGACATGTGCCCCATCAGGGCGAGCCGGCTGCGACTGGTTCTCATTGTAGATGGTGAGGTAGTAGAGGATGTCTTCATGCCCACCGTGCATGCGATCCATACCGCGGCGAATCAGCGCCGCCATCTCGTAGGCAAATGACGGGTCATAGGCGGCCACGTGCGGATGCAGATGCGCGATCATCTGCGAGTGGCCATCGTCGTGCTGTAGCCCTTCGCCGGCGAGTGTCGTGCGGCCGGCGGTGGCACCAATCAAGAAGCCGCGGCCGCGTGCATCGCCTACCTGCCAGATCTGATCGCCCACGCGCTGGAAGCCGAACATAGAGTAGAAGACGTAGAACGGAATCGTTGGCACGCCGTGCGTGGCATACGCCGTCGCGGCCGCCTGGAACGAGGCCATGGAGCCAGCCTCGGTGATCCCCTCTTCAAGGAGCTGGCCGCTCTGCGACTCTCGATAGCTCAACAGCAACTCGGAGTCGACCGGCTCGTAGCGCTGACCGAACGGCGCATAGATGCCGCTCTGCTTGAAGAGCGGATCCATGCCGAAGGTGCGCGCCTCGTCTGGAACGATCGGCACGATCTGCTGGCCAATATTCGGATCCCGCAACAGGTTTCGAAGCAGCTTGGCGAACGCCATGGTGGTGCTAACTGGCACGGTGCTTCCGGCGGCGAACTCGGCATCGACCGCCGCCTCTGGCGCGCTCCAGGTCACTGGGTGCACGATGCGGGTTGGGAGCGGGCCACCGAGCGCGGCGCGGCGCTCGTTGATGTACTTGACCTCGGGGCTGTTTGGGCCAGGGTGGTAGTACGGCGCCTCAGGGATCTTCTCGTCAGGGATCGGCAGCCCAAGTCGATCTCGGAAGGCGAAGAGTTCCGCCTCGGAGAGCTTCTTCGCCTGGTGCGTAACATTCGTCGCCTCAACGGACGGCCCGAGTGAGTAGCCCTTCACCGTCTTGGCCAGAATCACCGTCGGCGCACCCTTGTGCGCTACAGCAGAGGCGTACGCAGCATGGATCTTGCGGTAGTCGTGACCGCCGCGGCGAAGACGGACAAGGTCGTCGTCGGAGAGGTGCTTCACCAGCGCGCCGAGCTCTGGCTCTGGGCCGAAGAAGTGCTCGCGAATGTAGCCGCCACCGGCAACGATGTACTTCTGGAACTCGCCATCTACGGTCGAGTCCATTTTGCGTACGAGATGCCCGCCGGCATCGTTCGCCAAGAGTTCGTCCCACTCGCGACTCCAGATCACCTTGATCACGTTCCAGCCAGCACCGCGGAAGAGCGCCTCGAGCTCCTGAATGATCTTGCCGTTGCCGCGCACCGGGCCATCGAGTCGCTGCAGGTTGCAGTTCACCACCCAGGTCAGGTTGTCGAGCCCTTCGCGCGCTGCAAGGGTCAGCGCGCCAGCGGACTCCGGCTCGTCCATCTCGCCATCACCCAGGAAGGCCCAGACGCGGCTCCCCGAGGTATCGGTCAGGCTGCGGTTGTGGAGGTACCGGTTGTAGCGCGCCTGATAGATCGAACCGATGCCGCCGAGGCCCATGGAGACGGTTGGGAACTCCCAGAAGTCGGGCAAGAGGCGTGCATGCGGATACGACGGGAGGCCACCATGTCCGGCCGTCTCTTGTCGATAACGATCGAGTTGCGGCGCGCTGATGCGCCCCTCGAGATAGGCGCGCGCGTAGATGCCGGGGGCGGCATGCCCCTGATAGAAGATCTGATCGCCCGCGCCGCCCTCCTTGCCGCGGAAGAAGTGGTTGTAACCAACCTCGTACAAGCTCGCCGCGCTGGCGTAGGTGGCGAGGTGTCCGCCGATGCCGGCGTGGGCCTTGTTTGCGCGAAGCACCATGGCGGCGGCGTTCCAGCGAATGATGTGGCGGATGCGTGTCTCCATCGCCTCGTCGCCAGGGAAGGTGGGCTCATCACTCGTCTTAATGGTGTTGATGTACGGCGTGGTGACGAGGGTCGGGAGGTCAACCCCGAGGTCGCGCGCTCGCGCGAGGAGGCGCATCAGCAGGAGCTTGGCGCGCTCGGGGCCGTGAGTAGCGATGGAGCGCTCGATCTCACCGATCAGGCGTGCCGTCTCCGTTGGGTCGGCGTCGGGGATCTGCTCAAGGAAGTCAAAGGTCTGCACGATTCCACAAGGGTAGCGCCCCGTGCGAGGATGCGGGTATGGCAAAACCGCAGCGTGCCCTTCTGATCGTCGACCTGCAGGTCGACTTCGGCGACCCCTCGGGGAGCCTCTTCGTTGCCGGTGCCCACGCCGCCCTCCCGTACGTGCTGCGCCTCGTTGAGCGCGCCCGGGCCCACGGCGAGCTCGTCGTGTGGAGCCAGGATTGGCACCCCGAGAGCACACCGCACTTCTCCCCACAGGGCGGCACCTGGCCGGTGCACTGCGTCGCGGGGAGCCCAGGGGCGGAACTCCTCCCCGAGGCGGTCTTGGCGCAACGGCCTGGCGATGTGGTGATTCGTAAAGGGGTCGCTGGCGAGGATGGCTACAGCGCCTTCTCGCTGCGCAATCCGATCACCGGTGAGGTTCGCTCCACCGAACTTGCAGCGCTCCTCCACAGCTCTGGTGTGACGCTCGTGACGGTCTGTGGCCTTGCGACCGACTGGTGCGTCAAGGCAACCGCACTCGATGCGCTCACCGCGGGATTCACCGTTGAGGTGGCCGTCGCCGCAACCGCTGGCGTTGAGCTGCGCGAAGGCGATACAGCCGCGGCACTTCAAGAGATTGAGTCCGCGGGCGGAGTGCTCTGCTAATGGCACTGCTCTTGCTCGCCGCGTGCGGCTTGATTGGCGCGATATTTGTTGAGTTGCTGCTCGGGCAGCTGATCCGCTCAGGTGCGATCCGACGACCCGAGATCAACCTCACTATTGAGATTGCAGCGCCGCGCTCCGACGTGTGGACCTACGCCTCAGATATTGCGCGTCAGCCCGAATGGATGCACGAGATGAAACGCGTTGAGATGCTCACGCCGCCACCGGTTCAGCCCGGGTCGCGCGGTCGCGCCACCGTACGTATCTTCGGCATCTCAACGACCGATGACGTGGTGATCACGCAGTTCGAGCCACCGAGCACCTTTGCAATTAGACATGAGGGGAAGTTCGTTGGCGAGGGGCTCCTGCGTTTTACAGAGATTGATGCAACGCACACGCGCATTGATTGGATGGAGTACCTGCGGCCGCCGCTCTTTGCACACGTCGGAGGGTTCGTTCAGCGACCAATCCTCGGTGCGATCTTTCGGTCGGATTTGCGCCATCTCAAGCGCATCTTGGAGGAGGGCTCGACGGCGAGCTAGTCACCGCAGGAGATTGCGAGTGGGATGGGGTCGCTGCCAAAGTTCTTGAGTTGGCGATCGACAGTGATCGTGGCCCCCGGCTCAAGGCGCGACGTGGAGACGATCTCGGAAAGGCCGGCGCGGCCGATAACGCTCGTCGTGACTTGGCAGGTGGCGGACCCAGCCGTAGTCCCCGTATTCGTGACGGTGATAGTCACGGCTAGCCCTCCTGGCACGGAGCTCCCTGCGCTCATCGCGGAGGTAAAGGGGCCAATCCCCCGTGATGAACTCCCGGCGAGAGCCGCTAATAGGAGAACCGCGGCCCCGATACCGAGAAAAACCGTTCCGTGGCTCTGGCTGGCTGACGGCTGTGCGAGACCTAGGGGGTTGCATCGCTCACAGAGCGCAGTCTGCAAAGAGACGGGCGCACCGCAACGAACACACGGCTGGACCTGATCGCGCAGGGGAGCATTATTCATGCACAGATCATCGCAGTTTCGCTAGAAGCTTGAGCGCCTCTTCGGCATCACGTTCGGTACGCACCGTCACGATCAGTCCGTTGGCGCCAGCGGACTGAGCCTCTGCCAGTACCCCCTCCGGATCTCTCCCGAACGGCGAATCAATCAGCCTCTCGCTCGCACTGAGCTGGTGTAGCAAATGCGTGCGCACCACTGGCACGGCGCGACCGTCGGCGCGTTCGCGCTCGCGCAACTGGGCCAGGCCCGGGGCAAATGTTGCGGCCGGGGCAACCCACTCGTCGGCGTGGGAGGCAGCAAGGCTAATCGAGCTCGGATGGTCGCCAGCGATGAGCAGGCGTAAGCGGGCGCCTGGACGTGGGGCACTCGCCGCACCGTTCAAACTCCCTGGCGCGTTGAGCGTGAGGTGCTCGCTCGGCTCGCCGCCCAACATGGCGCGCGCAACCGCAACCTGCTCGGTCAGCGCCGCGATGCGCTCACCCACTTCGCCGTAGGGCATGCCCAGCGCATCGTGCTCTGCAGCATCGCCGCCAGCACCAATGCCGAGCGTGAATCGCCCCGGAGCGATCGCATCGAGTGTCGCCGCAATCTTTGCGGTGAGCGCTGGGTGCCGCTTCGTCACGTCGAGTACCAGTGTGCCGACATGCAGATTCGGACTGAGCGCGAGTGCGGCGGCGGCCAAGGTGGTCGCCTCAAGCACCGGGCGCTCCGGCGCGCCGCGCCCCATCAGGTGATCCCAGATCCAGATGCGATCAATCGGCGCTGTAGCGAGGAGCGCGGCGGTGCGCAGCCACGCATCGCCCTCGAGGCCGATGGTGCCGAGGGCGATGCCGATTGGGAGCGGCGCAGTTCGCGTCACGGGTGAGTGCGCTAGCGAGCGCCGAGTGTGGCGGCAGCCTTGAGTGCGGCGCCGATCGTTAGGTCAATGCGCTTGATCAACTCATCTTCAGGGAGTCGGTACCACGGCTCGCTGCCGCCCTTGCGCGCCTCAGCGACAACCTTTGGGTCGCGGATCGTGTCGGACACGGTAAGGATTGTTCCAGCGCGAACCGGTCGACCCTTGGCGCGCTCACGCATCGCGAGCAGGAACATTGCGGCCGACTCCATCTCTACGCCGAGATAGCCACGTGCTCCCCAACGCGCTGTGCCCGCTGGGTTTGGATCGTAGAAGACGTCAGAGGTGACGATCGGTCCAACATGGGTGGTCAAGCCTTCGGCCTTCGCCGCCGCAACGAGAACGTTGGTCACGTCGAAGTCAGCCGTTGGCGCAGTCGGCTCGTCGAATCCAAGGATTGGGCCAATACCGCTGCTTGCAACCGCCGCCGAGGCGACGATCACATCGCCCGTCTCCAGATGTAGGAAGCCACCGCAGGTGCCGATGCGCACGAACGTCTCAACGCCGAGATTCAGCAGCTCTTCCATCACGATGCTGGTCGTTGGTGTTCCCATTCCCGTCGTCTGAACGCTCACCGGCACGCCGTTGATGGTTCCCGTGTAGCCGAGGAGGCCACGATGCTCGTTGACGAGCTTCGCCTTCTCAAGTCCACCATCGAATCGTGCTGCAATCCGCTTGGAGCGGTTCGGGTCTCCCGGCATGAGGACGATTGGGGCGTAGTCGCCGCTCTCGGCGTGTAGATGGATCTGGGCCATGGAGCACCTCCGAAACTTCTGGGCCCACCCTAAGGACGGCGGGCTCCGTTGCGTGTAGCGTACGCCTCATGAGCCCAAGAGGAATCCTCGATCCCGCAATTCGGACCTTCCTCGACCAGCCGCGCTTTGGAACGCTCTCGACGATCGACGCCGATGGGGCCCCCTTTGCCGCAGTTGTCTGGTACGAACTCGTCGGCGACCGCATCCTGGTGAACAGTGCCGAGGGTCGCCGGTGGCCGGCGAACCTCCGCCGTGACCCCCGCTGCACCTTTATGGTCGAAGACGAGTACGACTATGTGCAAATCCTGGGGCGGGTTCGCCTCGATGACGACCAGGAGCGCGCCCAGGTGCAGATCGGGCGCATGGCGGCACGCTACCTGTCTGATCCCGCTGCGCTCGCCAGGAACATCAAGGTCTTCCGCTCCCAGCAACGTATTCTTATCGAGATCTACGCTGAGAGCGTTTTCGCAAGCGGCGCTCCTGCCGCCGATCAGACGAAGGGGGATCAGTGATTATGGGAACTGGCGCCGCAAAGATCGGCTACGCCGCAATGCTCGAGCAGTTCGGCCCGACGGAGGTCGTCGGGTACTCCGTAGCCGCCGAGCAGGCAGGCTTCAGCGGCGTCATGGCCGCCGATCACTTCCAGCCGTGGGTGCCCGAGCAGGGCTCCGCGCCATTTGTGTGGAACGTGATGACACTGCTTGCCGAACGCACCAAGGGTGACGTTGGCCCTGGCGTCACCTGCCCAGGCTGGCGCATGCATCCGGCAACGGTCGCGCAGGCTTCGGCAACACTCGAAGCGATGTATCCGGGTCGCCACTGGCTCGGCCTCGGCTCTGGTGAGGCACTCAACGAGCATGTCGTTGGCGGCTACTGGCCTGAAGTTGGCGAGCGCATCGCACGAATGTTCGAGGCGATCGAAATCATCCGCAAGCTCTTCACCGGCAAGGAGGTGAAGCACTCCGGTCACTGGTATCAGCTGGAGAGCACGCGCCTCTGGACGCTCCCCCCTGCCCCGCCACCAATCTACGTGGCGACCGCCGGTCCAATCACCGCCAGGAAGACGGGTGAACTCTGCGACGGCATCATCACGGTTGGCGCTGCCGACGAGAAGATTCAAACCGTCTTCGACAAGTTCGCCGAAGGGGCGCGCGCAGCTGGAAAGAACCCAGACACCATGCCGAAGATTCTGCAACTACACCTATCGTGGGCTTCAACCGATGAGGAGGCACTTGCCAACGCCCTACGCGAGTGGCCGAACGGCGGGATGAAGTTCCCCAAGCAAGATATTCGCAACCCTGCCGACTTCCAGCAGATGGCGAAGCTCGTACGACCAGAGGACTTTGCTGGGCGTATGGTGATCTCTAGCGATCTTGAGACGCACCGCAAGACGATTCAGCGCTACCTCGACATGGGCTTTGACAAGATCTACCTCCACAACGTGGGTCGAAATCAAGCCGAATGGGCCGCCGCCTTCGGGCGCGAGGTGCTCCCCGCACTTACAGCGTGAGCCCGCGCGTCGCACTCCTTGCGGGTGGCGTTGGCGGAGCGAAGCTCGCCCACGGCCTCCGCGCGGCACTTCCAGCTGGCGATCTCTCGATCATCGCGAACCCGGGCGACGATTTTGAGCTGCACGGTCTCACCATCTGCCCAGACCACGACACCCTGCTCTATACCCTCGCCGATCTCGGTGACCGAGAGCGCGGCTGGGGTCTCGCAGGGGAAACCTGGAACGCCCTCGAGCAGTTCGGCAAGATCGGTGCACCTGACTGGTTCCGACTTGGCGATCGCGACCTTGCGCTGCACATTCATCGCACCGCGGGACTCCGCGTTGGTGGGCGCCTGACCGAGGTGAATCGCGAGATCCAGCGCAAGCTCGGACTCGCCGAGGCGCCCATCCTGATGGCGACCGACGACCCACTTCGCACGCGCCTGCGCACTCCAGATGGCTGGATGGAGTTCCAGCCCTGGTTTGTCGGCGCCCAGGCGAAGCCTGAGGTGCTTGAGGTGGCATTTGATGGCGCTGAAGCGGCACATCCAACCGCCGAGACGCTCGATGCCCTCGCCACCGCCGAGCGAATCGTGATCGCACCATCGAATCCGTTGATTTCAATTGGCCCGATCCTTGCGATCCCCGGCATTCGCGAGGCGATCGCTTCGGCACGTTCTCGTGGCGCACTCGTTGTGGGAGTCTCGCCGATTGTTGGCGGGAAGGCGCTGAAGGGGCCGGCTGACCGCATGCTCGCCGCCGCAGGGCTCGACGTCTCACCAGCGGGCGTCGCCAAACATCTAACCGGTCTGATGGATGCTCTCCTCGTTGAGCCCACTGACCTCACCCCTTCGCTCGCCGCCGCGCTCGCGCCACACGTTCGCAAGATCGTTGCTGCGCCGATCGTAATGTCTGACGATGCTGCGCGCCTCGCCGTGGCGCGCGCCGTCCTCGCCGTTTCATGACCGTCACCGCTGTACTCCCATTCCGATCGATTGACTCGGCGAAGTCGCGCATGGCGCCAGCCCTCAGTGAGGAGGAGCGTCGCGAGTTCTCAGCGCGCCTCCTTGAGCGCACCCTCTTGGCGCTCGGTCGCGCCGCGAGCCTCCACAGCGTCATCCTCGTCTCACCTGATCCGCTCGCCCGCGCGCTTGCGCGAAGTGGCGGACACGAGGCGCTCGATGACGGTGCCGTTGAACTGAATGCGGCGATCACGCTCGGCATACGCCACGCAGCCACGAGCGGCGCATCTGCAGTGCTAATTCTGCCGGTGGACCTTGCCGAGATTTCGGCGACGAACATTGATGCGCTCCTGAGCGGTTGGTCGGGGTCGCAGCCGGGTCTCCTTGCATCGCCTGATGGCGGAACCTCGGCGCTCTTGGTGCCACTCCCACGTACCTTTACGCCGCAGTTCGGAGTGAACAGCGCAGCGGCGCATCGCAACGAGCTGAGTCGCGATGGGGGCGCGGTGGAGAGGCTCAGCTCACCACTCGCCGCCGACCTTGATACCCCCGACGACCTGAAGGTCGCCATGGAGCGCGAGCGATTAACTGCCACGCCAGCGTCGATGGAGGGCCTACTCGCACTCCCCATTGACGGACTCGGTGAGATCCAATCGGGCGACGACCTGCCAGCCATGATCGCCAGCTGTGTGGCGTCGATCGCAGCGACGAGCGCGATTGGCGGCCTGCGCAGTGACGATGTGATCGCCGTTACCCAGAAGATTGTCTCGAAGGCGGAGGGGGCCATCGTTGAGCTAACCACCATCACGCCACGACCAGAGGCGGTGGAGTACGCAACGAAGTGGGGTCGCGACGCGCGCCAGGTCGAAGTGGTGCTGCAAGAGGCGGTACGCGTCGTGCGCATGGATCGCGGCGTGATCATCACCGAGACCACGCACGGGTTTGTTCTCGCAAACTCTGGCGTAGATGCCAGCAACGTTGGCCCGCGTAGTGGCGAGGTGGTGACGCTCCTGCCGCGCGATCCCGATGGCTCGGCGCGTGCGATTCGTGAGGCGATCCGCCTGCGCACCGGCGTGGCGCCCGGAGTCATCATCACCGACTCATTCGGCCGCCCGTGGCGTCTGGGCATCACCGACGTTGCGATTGGCGTTGCTGGCATTGCGGCGCTGGAAGATCTGCGCGGCAAGCCCGACGCCGACGGGCGAATGATGGCCGCAACGGTGCGCGCAGTTGCCGACCAGATCGCCGCCACCGCCGAACTCGCTCTCGGCAAGACCGCCCGTCGCCCGCTCGCCCTTATCCGCGGTGCACACCCTCAGGTCGCAGAGGATGGGAGCGCCCGGTCGAGCCTGATGCCCCCCGATTGGGACCTCTTCCGGTAGGCGGTCAGCCCATTTCTACGTAAGGCGTAGAATCCCTCTATGGCAAACGCAGATACCCCCAAGGGATTCGGGCTGACGATCGACTTCGGCGCGGCTACACCAGCGGCGGAGCCTACTGTCGCCACCAGCGCCGCAGCCGCCGCCCGAACGGAGACTAGGCTGCTGATTCTTGGCTCTGGGCCTGCTGGCCTTACGGCGGCGATCTACGCCGCTCGGGCCGCCCTGACTCCTATCGTGATCGGTGGCTACGCCCCTGGCGGGCAGCTGATGTTGACCAGCGAGGTCGAAAACTTCCCAGGATTCCCTGATGGGATCGACGGCCCAGAGCTGATGGCAAAGATGCGCGCGCAGGCAGAGCGGTTCGGTTCGGTCATGGTCGACCAAGATGTTGACCGCGTTGACCTGAGTGCTCAGCCTCACCGGGTGTGGAGTGCTGGTCGCGAATTCCGTGCCGAAGCCATCATCATCGCGACTGGTGCATCGGCGCTCTGGCTCGGACTTGAGTCTGAAACCCGCCTTCGTGGGCGTGGCGTCAGCGCCTGCGCAACCTGCGATGGATTTTTCTTCAAGGGGCAGGAGGTCGTCGTGGTTGGCGGCGGAGACACCGCTCTTGAAGAGGCGCTCTTCCTGACGCGCTTCGCAACCAAGGTGCACGTCGTGCATCGCCGTGAAACCTTCCGCGCCAGCAAGATCATGATCTCGCGCGTTGAAGCGCATCCACTGATTCAGCTACACATGAACCGCGAAGTTATTGAGGTACTCGGAGAGAAGAGCACCGAGGCCGTCATGTTGCGTGACACCACTCCTGGTGCGACTGGCGCCCCGGAGCGACTCGCCGCCGGTGGGCTCTTTGTTGCGATCGGCTACAAGCCGAATACGGCAATGCTTGGCGGTGCACTTCCAGTTGACGCGGCGGGTTACCTGCAGCTTGAGAGCGAGACGTCCGCCTCCCAGATCGACGGTGTCTTTATTGCCGGTGACGTGCATGACCATCGCTATCGTCAGGCGGTCACCGCCGCGGGTGATGGCTGTCGTGCCGCACTTGACGCGGAGCGCTGGCTCGCGGAGCGCGACGCCTCGAGGTCTTAGGTGTCGCGTCGAGATAGTGAATTCGCCCGCAGAGACACCGAGTCACTCGATTCATTCGCCACGTGAGCAACACATTGGCTACCTCGCGAGCGTTGGTCTTGGTTATTGATGGCGATCAGGCGCTGCTTGGCGCGATCTCAGCCCTGCTGACCGCCGGCGACTACCTAGTGCACGCCGCCGAAAACGGCGTCGAAGCGGTCAAGAAGTTTGATGCGATGAGGCCAGCTCTGGTGCTTCTTGACCTTGCCATTCCTGATCGCGACGGGCTAGACATCATTCATGAGATTCGTACTCGAAGCGCCACGCCAATCATCGTGCTGACTGGCGAAGCAGGCGAGGCGGCGAAGGTCAGTGCTCTAGATGCTGGCGCCGATGACTACGTCACCAAGCCGTTCGGCCGCCAAGAGCTTCTCGCCCGCGTTCGCGCCGCTCTACGCCGTGGTGGTGAGCCGGCCGATGGTTCCGCCCGCGACCGTACGATCGTTGGCGCTGCAGGCCTGCGCATCGACATCAGTCGGCATGAGGTCCACGTCGGACCACGACTCCTCTCCCTCACCAAGACCGAGTTCAAGATCTTGACGGCCCTCGCCGCCGTCAAGGGCCGCGTTGTGCCGCAACAGCGACTCCTTGCCGGTGCCTGGCCCAACAAGTCCGCTCCTGACCCACTGCTGCTGAAGCCACACGTCGCACGCCTACGCAGCAAGCTTGAGGGGGCTGGTGGCCCGCTTCCTGAGTCGGTTCGTGGGGTTGGCTACCGGCTCAGTGGCGCCTAACCAACACGAGATAAGCGCCTCGTTCGCGCGCGCTCATCTGGCGTTTACCTGAGAACCCTAGAATCCCTCTATGCAAGAACCAGCACAGGGGGCTCCCGTCGCCATTCGCATCCTCCGTGAGCAGCAGCGCCTTGAGCTGGATTGGCGCGATGGCCATGTGAGCATCTATGAGGCGATTCCGCTGCGATGGCTCTGCCCCTGTGCCTATTGCCGCGGTGAGGCTGGCCTACCTGGCTGGCTCGACGCCAATCCGATCCTCAGCCCGAGCCAGACGAAACTCGAAGGCGGCGAAATGGTTGGCAGTTATGCGCTCTGCCTCTTCTGGGGCGATGGCCATCGCACCGGCTACTACACCTGGACGCTGCTTCGCCAGCGATGCTCATGCGCCACCTGCATGAGTGCCCCACGATGACACTTGGCGTCAGTCGCGAGCTCTCACTTCTCGCCTTCAATGCGCGCGTTTTGACTGAGGCGTCAAACAGCAAGCGGCCGCTTCTCGATCGCTTCCGCTTCCTTGGCATCGTCGCATCGAATATCGATGAGTTCTACGGCGTGCGCGTTGCCGGTATTCGAGATCAGCAGGTCGCCGGCGTACGCACCCCTGGACCTGACGGCCGAACCCCCGACGTGCAGCTTGCACTGATTCGTGAGGCGACCGACCTCCTTACTGAATCCGCGCAAGAGAGTTGGGGAACGCTCGTTGAGGAACTGCGCAGCGCAGGGTTACCGCTTCAAAGGTGGGCCGACCTCGATGCCGCCGAGCAGTCCATCCTGACGGAGCGATTCACGCGAGAGATCTTCCCCGTCCTCACCCCACTCGCAGTTGACCCGGGCCACCCGTTCCCGCTGATTAGCTCACTGAGCCTCTCGCTCGCGATACGGCTCCGTGCACATGACGACCAGGAGATCTCACTTGCACGCGTAAAGGTGCCAACAATCCTCGGGCGCATGGTGCAATTCGGTAACGGCGACTGGATCCTGATGGAAGAGCTGATCTTGGCCCACCTTGACCTCCTCTTCCCTGGCACAGAGATCCTTGACGCACACCTATTCCGGGTCACGCGCGACGCCGACCTTGACACCGCTGAAGACGAAGCGGACGACCTTCTGGAAGCGATCGAAGAGGGGCTTCGGCAACGCCGGTTCGGCAGCGTGGTGCGACTGGAGGTTGGCACCGAGATGCCAAGCGCGTTGCTTGAGATGCTCTTGGTGGGACTTGAGATCAGCCAGGGCGAGGTGCAGGTTGTCGAGGGCACGCTTGACCTCTCCGTCGCGCTGCAAGTCGCGAGCCTCCCTCGCCCTGATCTGCGTGCTCCGCGTTGGCAACCGGTCACGCCAGCGCGCATCACTGCGGCTAAATCAGGCGCGTCACCGAACGGCGACATTTTCAAGGTGATCGCTGAAGGCGACCTGCTGGTGCACCACCCATACGAGAGCTTTGAGGCGAGTGTCGATCATTTCTTCGCCCAGGCTGCCGACGATCCCGATGTTCTCTCGATCCGCTCCACGCTCTATCGCACGGGGGCGACCTCAAGCATCCCTGCACACCTGATTCGTGCCGCCCAGGCTGGCAAGGAGGTAGTGGTGCTGGTTGAGCTTAAGGCGCGCTTTGACGAGGCCGCCAACATTGAGTGGGCGCGACGTCTTGAAGAGGCGGGGGCGCACGTGGTCTACGGCGTGATGGGTCTCAAGACACACTGCAAGGCGACGCTGATCGCTCGACGAGAGGGCTCCTTGATTCACCGATATGTGCACCTCTCCACGGGCAACTACAACCCGAAGACGGCACGCGGCTACACCGACATCGGCCTCTTCACCACGAACGATGCGATCGGCACCGATGTTGGGATCCTTTTTAACTTCCTGACTGGTGCTGCGCGCACCTCGGCGTACAAGCGCATCCTCGTAGCGCCAGATCACCTGCGCAGTGAGATCAGGGCGCGCATTGAGCGGCTTGCCGAGCAGGCACGAGGTGGCGCTGAGACCTCCATCACCATCAAGGTGAACGCGCTCATTGATCCCGAGATGATTGCGGCCCTCGACCACGCCGCCGAAGCGGGTGTCTCCATTGACCTCATCGTGCGCGGCATGTGTGGCCTTTTGCCAAACCCGGCGCGCCATGGGACTCGCCTTCGAATCCGCTCGGTCATCGGCGACTACCTCGAGCACAGCCGCATCTATCGCTTCGCGGGCCCCGAGGGGGTTGAACTCTTTGCCGGAAGTGCGGACCTCATGGAGCGCAACCTCGACCGGCGCGTTGAGGTGCTCTTCCCACTTGAGGAGGGTAAGGTATGCCGCAAGGTTGATGAGATTCTCGCAGCACTGCTCGCCGATACCTCAAACGCATGGGAGCTCCAGCCAGACGGGGCCTGGGAGAGCCTCGCAGACACCGCCAACTCATCGTTTGAAACCCTCAGACAGGTGGCAATCGCCTCTTCTCAGGCATAATCTCGCCATGGAGCGCGAGTTGAAATTCCTTCTTGATCACGCGCACATCCCCACACTCCCCAACGGCTACCGAGTCGGTGAAACTCAGCCCAGGCTCCACCTCCTTGATGAGTACCTGGACTATCGCGGCCAGATTCTCGCCGCCGGCTGGCGACTACGACGCCGCCGATCCAACGGCGACGCGTTGCGGTACACGCTCAAGTCTGAGCGAACCGGGGGCACCTCAGGGCCGCTGAGTGAACGGATAGAGATTGAGCGCGCACCAGGACGGAACGAAGAGCTCCCCCCTGAGATTGTCGCGAAGCTCACGGAGGCTGGAGTTGACGTCGCCCACGTGCTTGATCGCCTGCAGCCGTATCTCACATTTCGCCAAGAGCGCCAACCCGCGGCGCTCTCTAATAGCGACGGAGAGATTGCACTCCTCAGCGTGGACGAGGTGCGCGCGAGCGTCCCGACGCTCGAAGGTGAACGCCGCTGGACGGAACTAGAGATTGAGTTTCTCGCCACGGTTTCCCTGGAGGCTCGTGCTCGTGCAGTCAGCGAACTCAGCGCGTGGTTCGCGGTGCACCCCGGCGTTACGCTCGGCGGCGAATCTAAGGTTGACCGTGCAGCTCGCCTACTCTCAATCTCGCTCTAGCGCGAGGAGCCTGCCCGAGTCTCCATGACGAGGGTTGGCAGCGCATCGCGCCATCCATTACCCGCTCGTGCCACGGCGACGACCAGACCTTCGCGAATACCGCCGCGGTCAACGGTGACCTCGCGCGCGGTGGTTCGCTGCAGGAGCGCCTCTACGATCGCAATCCCTGCTGGAAGGAGTCGCGCGCGGCGCTGCGAAATTGCGAAGCGTTCCGCGACCTCCTTCGCCGTCATCGCCACGAGCCGCTCCCCCATCGCTGCGAGATCATCGCGGTGAATAGCGCGACTGATGAGAGTTGCCGGAACAAGCTTGAGAAGGCGCGTAGCGGTCCCGCCCACCAAGATGAGACGGTGGACATCGGCAACGGTAAGGTCGGCTAGCGCGATCTGGGCGTGCCGACGGAGCTCCTGCCACTCTCGGGGGCGCGGTGGGTCCTGATACGAGACGCGCGCCATAAGGCGCGCAGAGCCAACCGAGATACCGATCGCGCGCGGAGGTTCGCCAGGGTGGAGTTCAACGGCTTCGGTTGAGCCACCACCAATATCAACGACAAGCTGTGGCAGAGAGTGGTCGTGTCCATGGTGCAGGCCAAGTACGGTGAGGAGCCCCTCCTCCTCATGGGTCAGCACGATCGGCGCGCTGACCTTTGGGAAACGCAGGGCGCGCAACACGCTCTCCTGATCACGAGCACGGCGGAACGGTTCGGTGGCAACGATGAAGAGTTCATCCGCACCCAGAATGCTGGCTCGCGTACGAAATGCCGCGAGTGCATCACTAATCGCCGTCGTAGCCTTGCGCCCTATCATTCGATCCTGTTCAACCAGCCGACCGAGCTCAATCGGCATCGACTCATCGGCGATCACCTCTTGGCGCACCCCGTCCGAAACCGCCACGTACAGGTGGGTTGAATTGGAGCCAATATCGACCACGGCACAGACCCGCGGGATCCCTGCCTGAGAGCTCCCCACCCGGCCACGGGCAGCCTTGGGGGGGCGAGGGGCGCCGCCTGAACGCGGCCTCTCCGCGTGAACACTGCGTGAACGACGAGCAGGCAACATCCACGCATCCTAACCGTGAACCGCGATTCCCTCTTGGAGGGGCTAGGGCGGTAGGATGTAGAACAATTCAGCGGAGAGCGAGGAGGGAAAATGGCAACAGGAGACGACCACGGCCGAGTTGAGAACGAGATCGAGGAGATCCTTGCACGCACCGATAATGGTGCAGCCACGGCTGCGCCACAGGGTGCCCGTGAGCCGCTTGATCGTGAGCTTCGCTCAATAAAAGAGACCGTGATCCGCATGGGGAGCATGGCGGAGTCCGCAATCCGCGAGGCTCTCGAGTCGCTCGTAACCCACGACGCCGACAGGGCGCTCGCCGTGATAATTGGCGACCGGAAGATCAACGATATGCAGCACGAGGTCATCACGGCTATCACGACCACCATCGCAACACAGAGCCCGGTGGCCCGCGACCTGCGCAACCTCCTGATGATGAACCACGTGGCGTACGAGCTCGAGCGAATTGGCGATCATGCCGCCTCCGTCGCGAAGATTGCCGCGCAGCTCGCCCCAGAGCCAGCGCTGCAGCGCTACCTGCATCTTCCCGAGATTGGCGAGCTAGCGGCAACGCAGCTACACGGCATCCTGATGGCGCTCGTTGACGCCGACCCAGTACGGGCCCGAGAGGTGGCGGTGAGCGATGACCAGATTGACGCCCTCTACCGCCAGTCGTTTGATGAGTGCATCCGCCTGATGGAGGCGGATGAGTCCAACGTCGCCCGCGGGACGCGCCTCCTCTTCGCAGCGCACTACCTCGAGCGCATCGGCGACCGCACGACCAATATCGCCGAAGACATCGTCTACCTTGCCTCTGGAGAGGTTGAGGACCTCAATCCTTGAGTTCAGACAGCTCGACGTCAACCAACGAGTTGAAGCGCCTCTACATCGTCCGCCATGCCGACGCTGGTGATCCAGCCGAATGGATTGGCCCAGATGCAGAGCGACCACTCAGCTCTAAGGGGGTCAAGCAGGCCGCCCGACTTGCGGCGGCACTCGTTGCCGCTGGCACCAACGTCGGATCGCTCCGAACCTCCCCGGCTCGCCGTTGCACCGAAACCTGCGCCGTAATCGCCGCAGCGCTAGAGACCACCGCCACCATCGACGAGCAGCTTGCCAGTGGCCCAGCAGCAGCCTACGTCGCCAAGCTCCTCTCTCGGCGTAGTAACGACGCCCTACTCCTCGTTGGGCACCAGCCGCACCTTGGAAACCTGATCGCCGAGCTGACCGGCATCGCAACAATTCCCGTTGAGAAGGGCTCCATGATCCGCATCGACATCCCCGCCCCGTATACGCCGGGGAGCGGCCGCCTCGTTGCGCTCGTTCCGCCCGCGCACCTTCGCGCTCCGAAGAGCGAGCGTTAGCGCCTCGTCGCGCGAGCGGCGGTAGCCCCTTCACCCTCAACGCAGAGGGCAGTAAGACGCAGATCACTCGCCCATCTGGCACCCTGCACGCCTCGAAGGGTCCAGGCCGCAACCTCGAGCCCCGCTGCTCGCCAGCGGCTGATGCTCTCATCGTTCAACAGATCAATCGCCACAGCGAGGCCGACGCAGCCAAGCTCAGTCGCTCGCTCCGCCTCTGCCATGGTTTCAGCGTTCAGCCAACGCGACCAGCCAGGCGCGCGCTCTTCAACCGTGCGCAGTGCTTCCGGGTAGAAGCTTGAGACGACGACCCCCTCCGCCTCTGCTCCGCGCGCGGCAACGAGTGTCGCAAAGAGCGCGTCGGTGGGCTGCTCTTTTAGCTCTAGGTCGATCAGCGTGGTGGCCGGCATGGCAGCCAGCGCTTCCGCGAGCGTCGGCACACCTAAGCCCACTAGCTCGCCAACTGAGAGTGCACTGACACGCCGTGGCACCCCAAAGATTCGATCCAGTGTCTCATCGTGCACGATCACCGCTTGCCCGTCGGCGCTAAAGCGCACATCAAACTCCACACCATCGCACTGCTCCGCGCCTGCAACAAGCGCGGCGAGGCTGTTCTCCCGGAGCGTTGCGTCGTGGGCCCCGCGATGTGCGAGGAGGATCGGGCGCTGGAGTGTCTCGCGGGCACGACCGATCGCGCTCAGACGAAGAGTCAGGAGGCGGCTCCAGCGGCTGGCAGCGTCATCGTGAAGGTCGTTCCAACGCCAGCGGTTGAGGTAACGGTGATGTCGCCACCGTGACGGAGAACGGCGTGTCGGGCGATCGCCAGACCGAGCCCTGTTCCGCCACCACCGACGGCCCCTGCGCCACCATCAACTCGCTCCACGGTGAAGAAGCGCTCAAAGATGCGCGAAAGGTGGGCACGGTCAATACCAATGCCGTGATCAATCACGGCAATCTGCGATCCACCATCGCCGAGTCGCTCAATCTGTAGCTCTACTCGCCCGCCCTCGCGGCTGTACTTCACGGCATTATGTACGAGGTTCGCCACCGCCTGGCGGAGGCGATCGCGGTCGCCACTGATGAGGAGTGGGCCCGCTCCGATCACATCAACACCCCCACCGTGCTGCGCCGCAACCGGAGCAAATCGCAGGGCGACCTCCTCGGCCAAGGCGACGAGGTCGAACTCCGCCTTGCGGAGCCGGATCTCACCCGCCTCAAGCGTGGCGAGGTCAAGCATCTCATCGGCCATCTGCACGAGGTGGAGCACCTCAACCTCAATCTTGGCGCTGCGGCTCGCCACACCAGAAACGTCTCCCTTGGCTGCAGCGCCGCCAATCGTCTCCGCGAGGAGGCGAATCGTGGAGAGCGGGGTGCGCAGCTCGTGCGAAAGGTTGTCGACAAACTCGGTGCGGATCTGGCGAAGTCGACGCACCTCTGTAAGGTCGCGCAAGACAAGCCAGGCTCCACCATCGCCATCTGGCGCCACAACTACAGAGACGTGCCGTGCCTCGTCAGAGTGCCCGATCCGACCATCACGAATATCAATCTCGCCCCGATGCACCTCACCTGCGATCGCCTTGCGGGTGAGCTCCTCGAGCCGGAGGTCTACGGTTGCCTCAATCAGTGGCATGCCGCGGAATTGCACATCGCCGCGCGCAAGGATCTCGCCGGTGACCGGGCTTGCAGCGCGGATCACGAGATCCGAGCCAATGCGGAGGATAGCGTCATCAGTCGCCTCAAGGAGGGCGTTCAGACGCTCAGATCGGCGATCGGCGCGGTCCCAGGCGACATCTGCTCGGCTGCTCTCGCGCGCTGCGCGATCGGCCTCGGTTGCAACATCCTGCGCCGTGAAACGACGAACGATCAAATAAGTGATCCCTGCAGAGATGAGTACTGTTGCGAGCCCGATGACGAAGTCTGGCATCAGACCGCTGGGTGCGGGTCGCGCGCTGCATGCCGCGGTGGGTACCCGCGACTGAGCAGCTCCGCCTCAATCGCGGCACGGTCGCCAATCTGTGCGGCACGAATCGCTTCGAGCACCGAACCGATTGGAAGGACGCTGCGCTCGCCCGTCGATCGACGTGTAACCTCTGCGCCGCCAGCGTCAAGCGAGCGTGGTGAAATTGTGATCATCCATGGGGCACCGATCAGTTCAGCGTCGGCGAACTTCACGCCAGGGGTCTCGGCGCGATCATCTACGAGCAGCTCCATGCCAGCAGCCTCCGCCGCCGCCTCAAGTGCGAGTGCGATCTCGGTGACCTTCGGATCCTTGTTCGCGCCAACGATCGCAATCTGCGCGTCGAATGGGCTGATGGAGATTGGCCAGGAGAGGCCCTTCTCGTCGTGGTGCGCCTCGGCGATGCAGGCGACCGCGCGACCAACGCCAATCCCATACGAGCCCATCACGATCGGGTGGGAGACCCCCGCCTCGTCGGCGTAGGTCGCACCGAGCGCGCCGGTGTATCGCGTGCCGAGCTTGAAGATGTTGCCCACCTCAATGCCGTTCTCGATGCGTAGCTGGCCGCCACAGGCGAGGCAGGCATCGCCCAACTTCGCTGAGGCGATATCGGCGACGGTGGTCGGCGTGTAGTCTCGGCCGACATTCACGCCAGTAAGGTGATAGCCCGCCTTGTTCGCCCCGGCGACCATGTTGGCGGTCGACGCGACCACCTCATCCACGACCACGGTTGCACCCTTGATGCCAACAGGCGACGCGTAGCCTGGCTCCATGCCGGCGGCGCGAATCTCGTCCTCGCGGGCAGGTCGCAGGTCGCGAGCGCCGATAGCGTTGGTGAGCTTTGTCTCTTCGACCTCATCGTCACCGCGCACAATGGCAACGATCAGCCGGCCATCGCGGTCGGCGAAGAAGACCGCCTTCGCGCAGGTCGCTGCAGGTACCTTGAGCTGTGCCGCGAGTTCATCGATGGTTGAGGCACCTGGCGTTGCGATCTCCTTGAGCGGCTCCTGTGGCGCACTCGCTGGAATCTCGCGCTTCACAGCGGCGACCTGGCGGTTTGCCGCAGCGCCACAGCCATCGCAGAGCACGAGGCTATCTTCGCCAAACTTGCTGAAGGCCATAAACTCGTGGGCAAGTGAGCCGCCCATCATGCCAACGTCGCTCGCCACGGCGATCGCCTCGAGTCCGAGGCGCGCGAAGATGCGCGTGTAGGCGTGGTAGTAGAGGTTGTAGGAGCGGTCGAGGCCCACCTCATCACGGTCGGCGCTGTAAGCGTCCTTCATCGTGAACTCACGCACGCGAATGAGTCCGCCGCGCGCCCGTGGCTCGTCGCGCCACTTCGTCTGGAACTGATACATCTGCTGTGGGAGTTGGCGCCACGAGTTGATCAGCTTGCGCAGCAGGTCGGTCACGACCTCCTCGTGCGTCATCGCCA
>NZ_JBBAWK010000017.1:0-21032 GCF_040397215.1 Candidatus Limnocylindrus sp. | reverse complement strand
TCATTGGCCTCAGCACCGACATGCGCGTTGCACGCCGTAAGGGGCTGGTTCCCGCTGATGGGATCAACCTTTTCGTTGTCGGCGCGATTCGCGCGTCGGGCGAGGTGGTCTGGTCAATCGACGAGGCGGTCGCCGCACTCATGCGCCTTCGCGACCGCCCCTAAGTCGCCGCAGTCGCGCTAGGATTCAGGGGTGAATCCTCTCTTCGCCCTAATCCGCACGATGCTCCTGCGCATGAGTCGCGCCGCAGCGTTGGGCCGACTCGTACAGCGCACGGCGTGGGGTCGCCGCGCCGTCCGCCGCTTCGTCGCCGGAGACACCATCCCTGTTGCTGTTGAGGTGGCGCTCGATCTGAAGCGCCGCGGCTTCACCGTCACCCTTGACCGACTCGGCGAGGCCTCAACTGGCGCAAGCGCCGACAGCTACGCCGCCGATGCCAGCGCCCTCCTCACCGCGCAGGCGGCAGCGGGCTTAGAGCCGAATGTCAGCGTGAAGCTCACCGCCATCGGTCTAAGCGAGGGGAATGCTGTTGCTGCCGCACGACTTGACCGCATCTTGGCGACAGCGCAGTCTGTAAACGGCTTCGTGCGCGTTGATGCGGAATACGCAAACAGCCTCGATCAAATGCACGACATTGTTGCCGCCGCACGCGCCGCGGGTCGCCCCGTCGGTGCCGTGGTGCAGGCGAACATGCAGCGCTCGGCTGCAGACCTTACGCGCCTCATCGCCGCAGGGATTCCCGTGCGACTTGTGAAGGGCGCCTACGAACCGGGTGCAGAAGGGGTCGGCGATATTGAGGCGGTGAATGCAGCCTACGTGGCGCTTGCCGAACGGCTCATTGCAACGAACCTGCCGATTGCCTTCGGCACACACGACGACCGCATCATCTCCAAGCTCGGCGCAGCCGCGCAGATGCGTGGCGAGATTCAGTTGCTCTACGGCGTGCGCTCCGAATTGGCCGAGCGACTTGTCGCCAAAGGCTGGCGTGTGCGCATCTACACGCCGTACGGTCCCGACTGGTGGCCGTACTCGCTGCGTCGCATGGCCGAGCGCCCGGCGAACCTGCGCTTCGTGCTGCGGAGCCTCGTCGGCCGCTAAGCCTTAGCTCTCGGTGAGCGAAGACTCCGTCTCGTCGCGGTGCTTCTTCAGGTACTTCATGAACGGCGTGCCGCCGGTGCCAACGTCGGTTGGGTTCCCCGTTACCGCCGCCGCCTGGCGATTGATGTACGTCGCGGCGTACTCAAGGTGCAGCGCGCGGAAGGCGTGGAGCACATCAAGGGCACGATTTCGCGCCGCAACGAGCCCTGCTGGTGCGGCTGCACCTAGTGCAACGACGCGGCTGAGTGCCGTTGGCCCAGCCTCGAACGCCTCAAGAAGCCCGACATGCTTGATCGGCATGTAGCGACGCATCTCCATAAGGTAGGTGCGCAACTCGTCGGGTGCGTGCTCAACGCCGAGCACGGCATCGAGGCAGGGCACGATGGTGCTCTGCGCCCCCGTTTCGCCGCGGAACGTCTGCGGCTTGCCGGCATAGGCGGTGACCCCTTCGTACACTAGGCCACCTGGCAGGGCGGGGTTGTTGTGCCAGCCGAAGATGTACGGACGCACGCGGTGGTAGTAGACATACGGATCGCACGATTCAGGCATGCGCTGCATGGTCGACAGAATCCCGTCGAGCGCATCGCCAAGGTCGCTTAACGCAACGGTGGCGCTGGCATCGTCACCCGCTGAGATCGCCGTTTGCGCTCGCGCGCCCGCGGCGAGTGCCGCGCCCGCACGTCGCTCGATGTCGACGTGAATCAGAATGAACCAGGCCTCATCGAGCCCACCCAAGAAGTGCTGCAGTAGTGCGATATTGCCGAGGGCGATCGGGCCATCTTCATCAATGCGGCGCCAATTCCAGAGCGCGTAGCTGGCGTACGAGAGGATCGGTTCGCGGCCGATCGCCGCGGCGACCTCATGCCATGGCACTGCGAGCCCGGCGGGAAGCGCGGACGGCGCCTCTGGCTGACCCCATACGTACGCCTGCCCCAGGTAGCTGAGGGTACGCATCGCCGCCTCAAGATCCTCCTCACTATTAAGCAGATCGGCGCGGAATGGTGGGAGCGCTTCGATGATCTGGCGAATGCGACCGGTCGGAATCAGGCTCGGCAGATTGCGCGCCGTCTCGTGCCACTCCGCATTGGCGAGTGGGATGGCGGTGCTAGGGTCGGCGAAGGGAAGGAAGCCGCGCTCCGCTGTAACGCCATAGGCGTGAAGGTCAACGGTGTGCCCCATGATCGCGCTCCAATCCGCTCTCGATCGCCCGAATGGGCGTTACACGTAGGGTGCCTCGTCTGAGCCGCGGTGGGGGTGACCGTTGCGCGATCGGAGTGGGGCGGGTCGTCTATGATCGCCCTGCCGTCGGTCGGACTCCGCGCGACGACGCTCTGTGAACCGCGTCAGATCCGGAAGGAAGCAGCGCTAAGCGGATCGCGGCGGGCGCAGCGGATGGCTCGGCCGGCGGCACTCAGCGATTGCCGAGACTAGGTACATATAAGGAGGGGAGGGGAGCATGACGGAGCAGCTGGCAATCTATCGCCGCTACCGCGCCACAACCTTCGGTGAGCTGCGCGGTCAAGACCCCATCGCTAAGACGCTCCGCCGCGCCGTCGCCGACGGCCGACTCGGCCACGGACTCCTCTTCGTTGGCCCTCGCGGCACGGGCAAGACCTCGACCGCCCGCATCGTCGCCAAGGCGCTGAACTGCCTCGCCCCAACCGAGGGCGAACCCTGCGGCACCTGTCGCTCCTGCGTCGCCATTACTGCGGGCGCCACCTTCGACGTCGTGGAATCCAACGCCGCCACCTCGAACCGCATCGACGACGTGCGCGAGGACCTGATCCCGCTCATCACCAACCCACCAACCGACCTGAAGCGCAAGGTCCTGATCCTCGACGAGGTACACCGCTTCACCAACGACGCCTGGGACGCCCTGCTGAAGTGGCTCGAGGAGCCACCACCAGGGATCGTCTTCATCTTCTGCACCACCGATCCATCCAAGATTCGGCCTGCCGTCCTCTCGCGCCTGCAGCGCTTCGACTTCCGCCCGATCGCCCGTGCGGAGATCGCCGCCAAGCTCGAAGCCATCCTCGCGGCTGAGAAGCGGGTCGCTGAGCCAGCCGCCATTGAGCTCCTTGCCCGCCTCGCCGACGGCGGCATGCGTGACGCCGAGTCGATGCTCGACCAGCTCCTCTCCTCAGGGGTCGACCCACTCAAGGCGGCAGACGTCGAAGAGCTTCTCGGCCTCCCGGGTGCCGACCGCATCGAGCGCCTCGCCTGCGCCATCCTCGACGCTGACGCACCAGCCGGCCTTGCGATCCTCGCCGAGTTCGAGGCCCGTGGCCGCGACCCCCGCATCATTGCCGACCGCCTCACCGACCTCGTGCGCCGCGGCCTGCACGCCGCGCTCGCTGGAGGCGGCACCGTGCCTGGCGACGCCGCCAAGCTCCCCGCCGGCCTCGACCTCTCCGACGGTGGTGGCGCCACCATCGGCCTCGCCGGCCGCACCCGCGAAGTACTCCTCGGCCTGGCCAACGCCCTTCGCCGCGTCGAAACCGGCCGCGGCGATGCCGACCTCCGCCTCGGCCTTGAGCTTCTCCTTCTTAGCGGGGGCGCCGCCCTCGCGGCCCCCGCCCCCGCCCCCGCCCCCACGAGCACTCCAGCGCAGTCGGCACCGCGCGCCGCAGCTCCAGCCCCAACACCAGCACCCGCCCCTGCAACCCCTCCCGCCCCACCTGCAACAGGGGAGTGGGGCGCCATGCTCGCCAGCGCCGACCCGGCCACGAAGCCGCTCCTCGCCGATGCCCGACCCACGCTCAACGGCGACACCCTCGTGCTCAGCTACCCGCCCACGAAGAGCTTCCTGCGTCAGCGCGCCGAGGCGAAGCGTGAGCGGATCGAGTCGCTGGCCGACAAGGCCTACGGGCGCAAGATCGTCATCCAGTTCGGTGAGATTGACGCCGACATGGCACTCCGTGAGGTTTGGAAGGAGTGAGCAACGGCGCAGCGCTGCCGAGCTCCGTTGAGCGGCTCATCGAGGCCCTCTCCCGACTCCCAGGAGTCGGCCCCCGCACCGCCGAACGGCTCGCCTTCCACCTGCTGCGCACCCCCGAGCCTGAGGCGCTCGCCCTCGCTGGGGCGATCAGCACCATGCGGGCGAACACCCGACCCTGCGCCATCTGCGGCCATGTCTCCGACGAGGAGCTCTGCCGCATCTGCCGCGACACCTCCCGCGACCTCGGCCTCCTCTGCGTAGTCGAAGAGGCGCTCGACCTGGTTGCCATTGAGCGCACCGGGGCCTTCCGGGGCCGCTTTCACGTGCTCAACGGCGCCCTCTCGCCCATGTCGGGGATCGGCCCTGGCCAGCTCCGCATGAGGGAGCTCTTCGAGCGGGTAGATGCCGCCGCCGCCGAGGGGAACCCCGTGCGTGAGGTGATCATCGCCACCAACCCCTCCCCCGAGGGCGATGTAACACTTCTCTACCTTCAGGAGCGCCTCGGCACCAAGGTCCCTTCCATCACCTCCATGGCTCGCGGCCTCCCCTTCGGGGCGGACCTCCAGTACGCCGACGCTGTAACAATCCTGCGCAGCCTCGAAGAGCGACGGGGCGTAGAGTAGGGGCATGAGCCACCTGGTCGTCGAGCTCCTCCTCCGCCTCCTGAAGGTGGCCCTGGCCGGCCTCGTCGCCCTCCTTATCTATACGGTCGCCACGAGCGTGGAACCCGCCGCAGCCGGAGCCACCCTCGCCGTCGCCTCCCTGGCCGCCGCAGCGGGCGTGCTGCTCCTCGTGGAGTCGAGCCCGCTGTAACACGCAAGCCCTGCGTGGTGAGCACGAATCACCCTGCACGGCCCCGCACGAGCCCCCCGTTTGACAGGGGAGCGGCAGGGTGCGTAGACTCCCCCTTCGCGTCGCTCGTGGAAGAGATCCTCGACCGTCCGCCCCGATCACGGGTGGAGCAGAGCAGCGCTTACAGTCACCACGGTCTCCGTGGCGGCCGCGTCGGCGAAAGCCGGCGGCACCTTAACAGCTGAAGAGTGGCAGGTAACACAAAGCAACTGTTTTTTCGCCGGGGCAGACCCTCGGAAAATTAACGTGCTGCCGTAAGGCAACACGTTGTTTCGGAGAGTTTGATCCTGGCTCAGGACTAACGCTGGCGGTATGCCTTAGACATGCAAGTCGAACGAGTTTCCGGGCTTGCTCGGAAATTAGTGGCGAACGGCTGAGTAACGCGTAGGTGACCTACCCCGTAGTGAGGAATAACTGCCCGAAAGGGTAGCTAATACCTCATGTTGAGACGCTTTCATTAGCGTCTCCAAAGCAGCAATGCGCTATGGGCGGGGCCTGCGTTCGATTAGCTAGTTGGTGAGGTAATGGCTCACCAAGGCGACGATCGATAGGTGGTCTGAGAGGACGATCACCCAGACTGGGACTGAGACACGGCCCAGACTCCTACGGGAGGCAGCAGTCGGGAATTTTGCGCAATGGGGGAAACCCTGACGCAGCAATACCGCGTGTGGGATGAAGGCCTTCGGGTCGTAAACCACTTTTCTCGGGGACGATAATGACGGTACCCGAGGAATAAGCCACGGCTAACTACGTGCCAGCAGCCGCGGTAATACGTAGGTGGCAAGCGTTGTCCGGATTTACTGGGCGTAAAGCGCGCGCAGGCGGTGAATGAAGTCGAAAGTGAAAGCCCCGGGCTCAACTCGGGAACAGCTTTCGAAACCAGTTCACTTGAAGGTGGAAGAGGGAAGTGGAATTCCGAGTGTAGCGGTGGAATGCGCAGATATTCGGAGGAACACCAGAGGCGAAGGCGACTTCCTGGTCCAATCTTGACGCTGAGGCGCGAAAGCTAGGGGAGCAAACAGGATTAGATATCCTGGTAGTCCTAGCTGTAAACGATGGATACTAGGTGTTGGAGGTTTTAACCCCTCCGGTGCCGCAGCTAACGCATTAAGTATCCCGCCTGGGGAGTACGGCCGCAAGGCTAAAACTCAAAGGAATTGACGGGGCCCCGCACAAGCAGCGGAGCGTGGGGTTTAATTCGATGATACGCGAAGAACCTTACCAAGGCTTGACATGCACATGACCGCGGCGGAAACGTCGCTTTCCCGAAAGGGACGCGTGCACAGGTGTTGCATGGCTGTCGTCAGCTCGTGTCGTGAGATGTTGGGTTAAGTCCCGCAACGAGCGCAACCCCTGTCGTGTGTTGTATCACTCACACGATACTGCCGAGACAAACTCGGAGGAAGGCGGGGATGACGTCAAGTCAGCATGGCCCTTATGTCTTGGGCTACACCCACGCTACAATGGCCGGTACAACGGGCTTGCGAAGCCGCGAGGCGGAGCGAATCCCTTAAAGCCGGTCTCAGTTCGAATTGCAGGCTGCAACTCGCCTGCATGAAGCCGGAGTTGCTAGTAACCGCTGGTCAGCACACAGCGGTGAATATGTTCCCGGGGCTTGTACACACCGCCCGTCAAGTCACGAAAGTCGGCAATACCCGAAGCCAGTGCGCCAACCGTAAGGGGGCAGCTGTCGAAGGTAGGGTCGGTGATTGGGACTAAGTCGTAACAAGGTAGCCCTACCGGAAGGTGGGGCTGGATCACCTCCTTTCTAGGGAGTTTCTGTTTGAGCCAGCGGTGGTTCGAACACAAAAAGAAATCCCAGGTTAAACATGTCGTCGTTCTGAGCCTCCAAGTTGGGCGGGCTTAGCGGCCTCGCAAGAGATCGAGACGAACATGGCTCAACAAGCAAACCGAATCCCTGGTGGATTCTCGGTTGTTCGTGTTCCTGCCACTCTTTAGCTGTCCGGTGCCGCAACCCTGCGTAGGCAGGAGCGGTCCCACGGGGGGCGTTTAGCTCAGTTGGTTAGAGCACTGCCCTGATAAGGCAGAGGTCTCTGGTTCGAGTCCAGAAACGCCCACCACCATCACTGGGGACGTAGCTCAGTTGGTAGAGCGCCTGCTTTGCAAGCAGGAGGTCAGGAGTTCGAGACTCCTCGTCTCCACCAACCGTCACCACCGGCACATCACTGATCACTGTCCTTCTTCGGGAGGCCAGCGACCAGCGATCAGCTGGGCGGCAAAGGCCGCAGCGCCGCAAGGCGCACCTTTAACAGCCGAATACATGACTGAGAACATCGAAAAGTAAATGTTTCGTCGGATGAAACAAGTGAAATTGTCAAGGTGTATCCCGAAACGATCCACGAGCGGCGAAGAGTCGTCGTTGGTGGGTCAAGCTACTAAGAGCACTAAGTGGATGCCTTGGCGCCAAGAGCCGATGAAGGACGTGGCAGGCTGCGAAAAGCCTCGGGGAGTCGCGAGCAGACTTTGATCCGAGGGTGTCCGAATGGGGAAACCCGGCTGGGGTAATGCCCAGTCATCGATGGCTGAATACATAGGCCGTCGGAAGGTAAGCCAGCGAACTGAAACATCTAAGTAGCTGGAAGAGAAGAAACATATTCCCTGAGTAGTGGCGAGCGAAAAGGGAGTAGCCCAAACCGCGGTAGCGTGATAGGCGGGAGCCGTTGCTATCCCGGTGTTGTAGGAGTCGATTTCTGGGCCCTCCCGGGTCCAGGCGAAGTCAAAAATCCGATCGTTATGCGAACCTGCTTGGAAAGGCAGGCCACAGAGGGTGAGAGCCCCGTAGCTTAAAGCGATCGGACTTCGTGATCGACCACCTGAGTAGCGCGTGGAAGGTCTCTCATGCGTGAAACTAGGGGGACCACCCTCTAAGGCTAAATACTCTTGGCGACCGATAGTGAACTAGTACCGTGAGGGAAAGGCGAAAAGAACCCCGCAAGGGGAGTGAAATAGAACCTGAAACTGAGTGCTTACAAGCAGTCAGAGCGCGATACCAGCAATGGTGTGCGTGATGGCGTGCCTTTTGAAGAATGAGCCGACGAGTTACTGCTATGTGGCGAGGTTAAGTCCGAGAAGGACGGAGCCGTAGCGAAAGCGAGTCTCAATAGGGCGTTGAGTCGCATGGCGTAGACCCGAAACCGGGTGACCTATCCATGGCCAGGTTGAAGCGAGGGTAATACCTCGTGGAGGACCGAACTGGTGAATGTTGAAAAATTCTCGGATGAGCTGTGGATAGCGGAGAAATTCCAATCGAACCCGGAGATAGCTGGTTCTCCCCGAAATAGCTTTAGGGCTAGCCTCGGGCGTTCAATCATGGAGGTAGAGCACTGGATGGGCTAGGGGGCTTCCCGCTTACCAAACCCAACCAAACTGCGAATTCCGTGATTCAAGAGCCCGGGAGTCAGACTACGAGGGCTAAGCTTCGTGGTCCCAAGGAAAACAGTCCAGATCGCCAACTAAGGTCCCTAAATCAACGCTAAGTGGTGAACGATGTGGGAACGCACAAACAACCAGGATGTTGGCTTAGAAGCAGCCATCATTTAAAGAAAGCGTAACAGCTCACTGGTCAAGTGATCCCGCGCGGAAAATTCAACGGGGCTCAAGCGTTGTACCGAAGTTGCGAAATCGACGCCCAGTTTACTGGCCGTCGATTGGTAGGGGAGCGTTCCGCTCGCAGTGAAGGCAGACCGGAAGGACTGCTGGAGCGTGCGGAAGTGCGAATGTCGGCATGAGTAGCGAAATGTGAGTGGGAATCTCACACACCGTATGGCCAAGGTTTCCTGAGCAAGGCTCGTCCTCTCAGGGTTAGTCGGTCCTAAGTCGAGGGCGAACGCCGTAGACGATGGACATCTGGTTGATATTCCAGAACCACCAAAGACCGTTTGCACCGCAAGGTGTCGTCGGGCCGAGGCGGAGGGTGGCTCTCTGACGCAAGTCAGGGGGTACTCCGAGCCAAAGTTCGATGGGAGCAAGGGCATGACGGGGTCTGGTAGTTCGAGCGTGCTATGGAATGCACGTCCAAGCTCGTAGGGGGTGGGACTAGGTAAATCCGGTCCCGCATTCAACTCTGAAAAGTGATGGGGAGGGGTGTAAGCCCTGACTCGAGCAAGCCAAGCCTCCAAGAAAAGTGTCTAGCGAGGTCCTAGGTGACCGTACCGCAAACCGACACAGGTGGCCGGGTAGAGAATACCAAGGTGATCGGGAGAACCCTCGTTAAGGAACTCGGCAAAATAGCCCCGTAACTTCGGGAGAAGGGGCGCTCTCATATGCAGCTTGCTGTATGTGAGAGCCGCAGTGAAATGGCCCAGGCGACTGTTTAGCAAAAACACAGGTCTCCGCTAAAGCGCAAGCTGACGTATGGGGGCTGACGCCTGCCCAGTGCTGGAAGGTTAAGAGGAGGGGTGCAAGCTCTGAATCGAAGCCCCAGTGAACGGCGGCTGTAACTATAACAGTCCTAAGGTAGCGAAATTCCTTGTCGGGTAAGTTCCGACCCGCACGAATGGCGTAACGATCTGGGCACTGTCTCAACGAGGGATCCGGCGAAATTGAAATACCAGTGAAGATGCTGGTTACGCGCGCTGGGGCAAAAAGACCCCGTGGAGCTTTACTACACCCTGATATTGAATTGAGGCTCGACCTGTGTAGGATAGGTGGGAGGCTTTGAAACTGGGGCGCTAGCCTCGGTGGAGCCGTCGTTGAAATACCACCCTTGTTGTGTTTCGTTTCTAACCCCGTGCCGTTATCCGGCCGGGGAACAGTGTCAGGCGGGTAGTTTGACTGGGGCGGTCGCCTCCTAAAGAGTAACGGAGGCGCCCAAAGGTCCTCTCAGGCTGGATGGAAATCAGCCATAGAGTGCAAAGGCATAAGAGGGCTTGACTGCGAGACCTACAAGTCGAGCAGGTGCGAAAGCAGGGCTTAGTGATCTGATAACTCCGAGTGGAAGGGTTATCACTCAACGGATAAAAGCTACCCCGGGGATAACAGGCTGATGGTGCCCAAGAGTTCATATCGACGGCACCGTTTGGCACCTCGATGTCGGCTCGTCGCATCCTGGGGCGGAAGTACGTCCCAAGGGTTTGGCTGTTCGCCAATTAAAGCGGTACGTGAGCTGGGTTCAGAACGTCGTGAGACAGTTCGGTCTCTATCCAGCGTGCGCGAAGGGAACTTGAAGGGAGCTGCTCCTAGTACGAGAGGACCGGAGTGGACGAGCCTATGGTGTGCCTGTTGTCCTTCCAAGGGCATCGCAGGGTAGCTAAGCTCGGCAGGGATAAGCGCTGAAAGCATATAAGCGCGAAGCTCGCCCTAAGATGAGGTTCCCCACCGGGTTAACCGGGTAAGACCGCAGGGAGACTACCTGTTTGATAGGGCGCATGTGGAAGGCCAGTGATGGCTGCAGCAAAGCGCTACTAACGGTCGAGGGCTTGACCTCCACGACGCCTCTTCGGCGCCCGTGGTCGTTTTGGATACACCCCCGATGAAACAGACAACTTCTCGATGTTTTCAGTCATGGATTCGGACTTCGCCAAGCGGAGCCCGGTGACTATTGCGGAGAGGCCATACCCGTTCCCATCCCGAACACGGAAGTCAAGCTCTCCAGCGCCGAAAATACTGAGGGGGCAGCTCCTCGGCAAAATAGGTCGTCGCCGGGCTCTTTGGCGTCCTGGGGGGTTTCGTCGGCTATCCTGCGAGCGTGGAACCTGTGAACGCAACTCCCTGCCCCTGGCTCCTTGACCCAAGTGGAGCAGTCACCATTACCCCTTCACGTACCCTCAGCCGCTGCGGCGCTGAACCCGCGCGCCCTGAGTTAGCCAAGGCTATTCGCGCTGAGCGCTGCATCGTGGGCGGCACCTGCCAGATTCGCCAAGCGCGCGAGGCGCAGCTCGGCACCCTTGCCCCAAGCCTCGCCCCACGCCAGCCGATTGGCGACGCTGCGGTCATCACGAACGCCGCACTGCCGCTCCCTTCGAGCGGCTCACCGTGGCTCCGCGTGCTGCTTGTCGTCGTGCTCGCTGGCGTCATCACTGTGGCAAGTGGCCCTGTGGCTTCTGTGGTCGGCCCCTTCGTGACCTCCATCGTTGGTTCGCTCACCACGCCGAGCGAGGCCACGCCTACCCCTTCGGTCGAGGCCACCCCAACAGCAAGCCCTAGCGAGTCACCCTCCCCAAGCCCATCGCCGAGCGAGTCGCCGTCTCCATCGCCGTCGCCAAGCCCATCTGGGAGCCCCGAGGTTCCAAAGACGTATGTGGTGCGGTCGGGCGACACCCTGTCTGGCATCGCCCTTTCCCTCGATATCAGCATGGCGGATCTAATTGCCCTGAACGGCATTACTGACCCGAACAAGATCAAACCTGGGCAGGTGCTCAAGCTTCCGTAACCCCAGGCCGAGTCAGGGGGGCTGTGGTAGGCTCGCCGAACGCGATCGCGAGATTGCGCCACCTGCTTCTGCTGGCGGCGTCACCTCCTGAGCGCGAATACGTCGTAAGGAGAACTACAAACTTGAACGAAGAACTTACCCCTGGCGCCGCCGATATTGAGGCGGGTGCCGACGCTGGAGCAGCAGCTCCAGCACGCAAGGCGAAAGCCCCTGCAAAGCCGAAGAGCGTCAAGGTGAAGGCAGCAGATTCGACGGAGGCCCCTGTGGTCGACCTCATCGATGCCGCACCAGCCGAATCGGCACCAGTAGCTACCGAGGCACCAGTCGCAGCGCCCGCCGCTGCGCCAACGCCACGTGTGTGGACCGGCCCTGAGCCAACCACCATGGAAGAGTTGCTCGCCGGCGCAGGGATGCCAATTAAGAATTTGAAGCAGGGCGATGTCCTCGACGGCATCGTTGTGCGCGTCGACAAGGACGAAGTGCTCGTTGACATCGGCGCGAAGAGCGAAGGTGTTGTCTCGAGCCGCGAGCTTCACGGCCGCAATGGCGAAGAGGGCCCAGCCCTCACCGTTGGCGACACCGTACTCGTCTACGTCATGCAGCCAGAGTCGGAAGATGGGCACGTTGTGCTCTCAATCCGCCGCGCCGGCATGGAGCGCAAGTGGCGCACGATGCAGGAGCAGCTCGACGCAGGCACCATCATTGAGGCCGCCGTCATCGACCACAACAAGGGCGGACTCATTGTTGACTGTGGCATTCGCGGCTTCGTGCCGATCAGCCAGATCGTCGACTTCCCGCGCCGCCCAGCTGGCGACGCACCGCGTGACGCCATCCAGGAGATCGCCGAGAAGCTGCAGCCGTACGTTGGCCGCAAGCTGCGCATGAAGATCTTGGAGGTGAACCGCAAGGGGAACCGCCTGATCCTCTCCGAGAAGGTTGCGCACTATGAGGAGCGCCGCGGTAAGCGCGATGAACTCTTCAGCACCCTTTCAGTTGGCCAGCGCGTTGCCGGTGTGGTGCGCTCGATTGCGCCATTCGGACTCTTCGTTGACCTCGGCGGCATCGACGGGCTCATTCATAAGAGTGAGATCAGCTGGTCGAAGGTCGCAAACCCAGAGGCCGGCTACAACGTTGGCGACTCGGTTGATGCCGAAGTCATCGACATCAACACGGAGCGTGGACGCATTAGCCTCTCGATCCGCAAGTTGCAGCCAGACCCATGGAACGCCGCAATCGCCGACATCAAGATTGGCGATTTCGTTGAGGGAACGATCACCAAGTTGGTGAACTTCGGTGCCTTCGTGCGCGTGCGCGACGGACTCGAGGGACTCATCCATATCAGCGAGCTCTCACACAATCGCGTCACCCATCCGGGCGACGTGGTGAAGGACGAGCAGACGCTGAAGCTCAAGGTGATCAGCCTCGACTCAGAGCGTCACCGCCTCGGCCTCAGCCTCAAGCAGGCTGAAGAGGCGCCAGTGCGTGAAACGCCGGCCGCCGAGCCGAAGCGTGAGACGCGCCGCGCCCGCCCAGAGCGAAGCTTCTCCATGGACGACGCTGTGCAGGAGCCAGAGGGTGGTATCGACACCACGCTCGCGGCAGCCTTTGCCGGCATCCGCGAGAAGATCGCCGAGACGGCCGACGACGCTGCTGGAAGCGACGGCGAGACGAAGAAGAAGCGTGCCCCAAAGAGGGCCGATGACGGCGAGAGCGCGTCGGAGGCCATTGAAGAGGCCCTCGCCGAAGCCGCCCCAGAGGCCGCTGCCGAGGTTGCCGTAGAGACTCCCGCCGACGTCGCCCCAGAGGCACCCGCCGATCAGGCCTAGCCCCGCGGGGGCGTTGAGCCCCCTCGTGAAGCGCCGGAGCGGAGTGGTAGACTTCCTATCCGCGAAGGTGCCTGGCGACAAACGCCTGGGAGCGGGGATCGGAGGAGCGCATGGCCACGGCTGACCGCTTCGATCGCTTCACGGATCGCGCCCGCAAGGTGCTGACGCTCGCCCAAGACGAGGCGCAGCGCTTCAACCACAACTACATCGGCACAGAGCACCTGCTGCTCGGCCTTGTCCGCGAGGGCGAGGGCGTTGCGGCGAAGGTCCTCGAGAACCTCAACGTTGAGCTGGCCAAGGTCCGCCAGGCGGTTGAGTTCATCATCGGACGTGGTGAGCGCCCCGTTGTTGGCGAGATCGGCCTCACGCCACGTGCCAAGAAGGTGATCGAGCTCGCTATTGATGAGGCACGACGCTTGGGCCACAACTACATCGGCACTGAGCACCTCCTGCTCGGCCTCGTCCGCGAAGAGGGCGGGATTGCCTCCGGCGTGCTGGAGTCGCTCGGGGTGAGCCTCGAGAAGGTGCGCCACGAGGTGGTGCGCGTCCTCAGCCAGTCATCGACGCCGACCGCCCAGCCGACCGAGCGCCGCAGCGGCTCAAAGACTCCAACCCTCGACGCCCTCGGCATCGACCTCACCGAGGCCGCGCGCTCGGGTCGCCTTGATCCGGTCATCGGCCGTGAGCGCGAGATTGAGCGCGTCATTCAGGTGCTGGCACGCCGCACCAAGAATAATCCAGCACTCATCGGCGAACCGGGCGTCGGTAAAACAGCGATCGCTGAGGGGCTTGCGCAACGCATTGTGAAGGGTGATGTTCCTGCGCCGCTGCTCGACAAGCGCGTCGTCACTCTTGATATGGGCTCACTCGTTGCCGGCACAAAGTACCGCGGTGAATTTGAGGAGCGACTGAAGAAGGTGCTCGAAGAGCTGCGCGCCTCGCGCGACGCGATCCTCTTTGTGGATGAGCTGCACACACTGGTCGGCGCGGGCGCCGCGGAAGGCGCAATTGATGCAGCAAACATCTTGAAGCCGCCACTCGCCCGCGGCGAGATCCAGTGCATCGGTGCAACCACTCTTGACGAGTATCGCAAGCACATTGAGAAGGACCCAGCGCTCGAGCGCCGCTTCGCAAAGGTGTTGGTGGCCGAGCCTTCGGCCGATGAGACGATTGAGATCCTGAAGGGACTACGCCCGCGATACGAGGCGCACCATAAGGTTCGCATCTCTGACGAGGCGCTCGCCTCGGCTGTGGAGCTCTCCGTTCGCTACATCAGCGATCGACAGCTGCCAGATAAGGCGATTGATGTGATTGATGAAGCGTCGAGCCGCGTGATGTTGCGACACTCATCACCACCTGCAGACTTGCGTTCGGCGCGCCGCGAGGCGGACGCCGTAGAGCGAGATCAGCGCGACGCCGAAGCAGCCGGCGCCTTTGATCGCGCACTCTCACTGCGCAACCAGGGCGAAGGACTGAAGAGCCGCATTGAAGAGCTCGATCGCGCCTGGCGCTTGAGCCTAAACCTTCCGCCAGCACCAGGATCGACGGCACCCGCCGCCGCGCCTGCGGTCGCGCCTGATGCGGCACTTGCGATTGCCGCCCCAGCTGCACCTGAGTCGCGCGAAGACACGCGGCCCGTGGTCACCGAAGAGGAGGTGGCCGCTGTTGTCTCTATGTGGACGGGCATCCCAGTGATGCGCTTGGCTGAAGCCGAAACTGCACGACTCCTAAAGATGGAGGAGACGCTGGGCGCTCGCGTCGTAGGGCAAGAGCAGGCGATTACAACGCTGAGCCGCGCCGTGCGGCGCGCCCGTGCTGGGCTGAAGGATCCGAAGCGCCCGATCGGCAGCTTCCTCTTCCTTGGGCCAACCGGCGTCGGAAAGACCGAACTCGCAAAGGCGCTCGCCGAATTCATGTTTGGCACAGAAGATGCGCTGGTCAAGATCGACATGAGCGAATTCATGGAGCGCCACAACACCAGTCGCCTCGTGGGGGCGCCTCCAGGCTACGTGGGCTTTGACGACGGCGGGCAGCTCACCGAGGCAATTCGACGTCGCCCGTACTCCGTCGTGCTTCTTGATGAGATCGAGAAGGCGCACAGCGAGGTCTTCAACATCTTGCTGCAGATCCTGGAGGACGGGCAGCTCACCGACGCGAAGGGGCGACGCGTGGACTTCCGCAACGTGATCTTGATCATGACGTCGAATCTCGGGGCTCGACAGATTCAGACCCCGTCGTCGCTCGGCTTCCGCTCGCGCGGCGAGGGCGAGGCCGCGCGCGCCGCCGACGAGTACACGCTGATCAGCGAGAAGGTCGACGAGGAGCTGAAGAAGGCGTTCCGCCCAGAGTTCCTCAATCGCGTCGACTCACGCATCGTCTTCCGGCCGCTCAGCCAAGAGGAGATGCGTCGCATCGTTGACCTGCTCGTGAAGCGCGTGGTGGGGCAGCTACGCGTGCAGGGGCACGACCTTGTCATCACCAACGCTGCGAAAGATCACCTCATCAAGGTCGGGTACGACGTCTCGTATGGCGCGCGTCCGCTGCGCCGCACGATCCAGTCGCTCATCGAGGATCCGCTCGCCGAGCGCCTCCTTCAGGGGGCAGATCCAGTCGGCGCATCGTATGTGGTGGATCTTGTTGACGGCGCGATCGCGGTGATGATTCGCGAAGAGGGGGTAGCTTCGCCCGCCGCTGTGCCGGCTGAGCCGGTCGGCGCAGTCGACTAGCGCCGTTCGCCGCATGGCGAAGAGTAAGAGCGTCTGGCTCTGTCAGACCTGCGCTTTTGAGGCTCCCGCGCTCGAGAACCCCTGCCGCAGCTGTGGCTCCTGGAATTCCCTCGTGGAGACGGTGCGAGATCGACCCTCCGCGCGCGCTCGTGCGGCTGGTGGTCGAACCGCTGTCGCACCGGTGCAACCACAGCCGCTTCGGGCGGCCAGCGCCGATCGCGCGCCGCGCCTCCCACTCGGCGTCCCAGAGCTTGATCGAGTCCTCGGTGGTGGTGCCGTGCCTGGCTCCATCATCTTGCTCGGCGGCGAACCGGGCATCGGCAAGAGCACGCTCTTGTTGCAGGCCGCCGCGGGAATCGCGCTCGCTGGCGGGCGCGTCCTCTATGCGTCGGGTGAAGAGTCGGCGGCGCAGATTGCTGATCGCGCCGAACGGCTTGGTCTCATGGCGACGGTTGCAGCCGACACGGTGGAGATTCTTGCCGAGAGCGAAGTTGGCGCAATCGCCGAGGCGGCGCGTCGCGACCTTCCGACACTTCTGATCGTTGACTCCATTCAAACGGCAACACTCTCCGAGCTCGAGGGGCCAGCAGGAAGCGTCGGCCAGGTCCGCGGCAGCGCGGAGGTACTCGCCAGCGTGGCACGCGCAACTGGGGCCGCGGTGATTCTTGTCGGCCACGTCACGAAAGAGGGGAGCATCGCTGGACCGAAGACACTCGAACACCTTGTTGACGCGGTGATCATGCTGGATGGCGACCGCCACGGCACCCTGCGCACCCTTCGTGCGGCAAAGAATCGCTTCGGCTCTACCGATGAGCTCGGGTTGCTTGAGATGGGCGAGCAGGGCCTCGCCGGTATTGAGGACCCAGGGCGCGCCTTTATTGATGATCGCGATGAGCGTGCGCCGGGGGCCGTCGTCGCCCCACTCCTGGAGGGGAGTCGCCCCATGTTGGTTGAGGTTCAGGCGCTCGTTGCTGGAACGGCATATGGCACACCACGCCGCACCGGCCGCGGGCTCGATACCTCACGCCTCTCCCTCTTGTCTGCCGTGCTGGCACGTCGCGCCGGGATTGCGTTGAGCGATCGCGATATCTACGCCAACCTCGTCGGCGGCATTGTTCTTGACGAGCCCGCCCTCGATCTGCCGCTCGCCCTCGCACTCGCCTCATCGCAGAGCGATCGCCCAATCAACCGCGCACTCGTCGCCGTCGGTGAGGTTGGTCTCCTCGGCGAACTGCGCCAGGTTTCCGGTCTCGCTCGACGACTGCGCGAAGCGGCGCGTCACGGATTCACGACGGCGATCGTCCCTGCTCCGCGGCGTGGCGCCGCGAACGAGCCGATGCCCGAGGGGATGAAGGTCATCGCCGTGCGCACCTTACGCGAAGCGATCACCGAGGCGCTCGGTGAGTAGCGGCCCAACGTTTGACGTCATCGTGGTTGCGGCGGGCTCCGGCCTCCGTATGGGTGGCGTCGACAAGTCACTCATCCCCATTGCCGGCAAGCCCGCGCTGTGCTGGTCACTCGAGTCGTTAGCGGCAACCCCTGGTGTTCAACGAATCGTCCTTGTCACCGCACAAGATCGCGTTGCCACGTACGCGGCACTTCCGTGGGTCCCAAGCGCCGTTGTCGCCGTTGTCCCGGGTGGTGAGACACGATCAGCATCGGTCGCCGCTGGTCTGAACGCGCTCGAGCGCGCTCCGGGCGAGGCGAGTGCGGTGCTGCTGATTCACGATGCCGCACGCCCTGGTGTTGATGCCGATGTGACCCTCCGCGTGGTAGCTGCCGCCCTGCAGCACGGCGCCGCCGCACCCGTCATGCCTATCGCCGACACACTCAAGCGGGTCGCGCCAAGCGCAACGAGTGTCGCTACAACACGCAGTTCGGGAAGTGTTGATCGCGCGGACGTGGTTTCGGTCCAGACACCGCAAGGGATCGCCGCGGAACACGTAGCTGCCTTCGCTGCCGCGCTCGCTAGCGACACTGCGGCAACCGATGACACGAGCGTCCTTGAATCGATTGGCATTACCGTTGTACTAGTTCAGGGTTCAGCGCGGCTGCGCAAGCTGACTGAGCCCGACGACATTCTCTCCGTTGGGGCGATGCTACGACCGTCAGACCCAACTGTTTCCTTTAGTGAAATTCTTTCCGCACTTCCTGGGAGCCGCATCCGCGTTGGGTGGGGCGATGACGCACATCCGGTCGGCTCAAGTGGCACGCTGCGCCTCGGCGGTCGTGCCTTCCCCGAGAGCCCTGCGCTAGTTGGGCACTCTGATGGCGATGTGGTGCTCCATGCCGTGGCCGATGCCCTCATCGGCGCCGCGCGGCTCGGCGACCTCGGGCGACTTTTCCCTGCGACTGAGGCGACGCCGAAGGGAATCGCCAGCGGCACCCTCCTCGCCGAGAGCGTCCAGCGTGCCGCCGCGGTCGGCGTGCAGCCGCTCTGGGTCGATCTGCTGATCACCGCCAGCGCCCCGAAGCTTGCGCCGTATCTCGACGAGATCGGCGCGAATGTGGCGAATCTGCTTGGCATTCCCGTCGATCGGGTCAGCGCGAAGGCGTCGAGCGGTAATCTGGTTGGCGACGAGGGGGCCGGCAAGGCGATTCGCTGTGCCGCCATCCTTGTAGCGCAGCGAAGGGGTACCTCGGAGTGAGCCTGCAGTTCCGCGACACGCTGAGTGGGGAGACCCGACCCTTCACGCCTATTGACCCAACACAAGTCGGCGTTTACTCCTGCGGTCCAACAATCTATGGACCTGCCCATATCGGCAACTTCCGCAGCTTCCTCTTCGCCGACACGCTGGTGCGCTGGCTCCGAGCGAGCGGCCGCACAGTGAAGTGGGTCGTGAATCTCACCGATATTGACGACAAGATCATTCGTGCCGCCTCGGCAGAGGGCGTCGAGATTCGCGCGCTCACCGATCGCTGGGAGGCGGTCTTCCGCGCCGATATGACTGCGTTGCGCATGACGAGCCCAGACGAGATGCCCCGTGCGACGGAGCACATCCCTGAGCAGATCGCCCTGGTGCAGCAGCTCCTCGATAAGGGGCACGCCTATCGCACCGAAGATGGTTCGGTCTTCTTCAAGATCTCATCGTGGCCTGCGTACGGGCGCCTCGCTCGCCTTGATCCCGAAGCGATGCGCGTTGGCGAGCGCGTCGAGGCTGACGAGTACAGCAAAGATGACGTGCGCGACTTTGTTTTGTGGAAGGCGGCGAAGCCTGGCGAGCCATCGTGGGATGGACCGCTCGGCGCAGGGCGACCAGGATGGCATCTCGAGTGCTCGGCGATGAGCATGCGCTACCTTGGCCAATCATTTGATTTACACACTGGCGGCATTGACCTCGTCTTCCCCCATCACGAAGACGAGATCGCACAGTCAGAGGCGGCGACGGGAAAGCCGTTCGTTGGCACCTGGATGCACTGTGCGCACCTACACGTCTCTGGCGACAAGATGTCGAAGTCGCTCGGCAACATCTCGCGTGTGAGCGATCTACTCGCTGGCGGCGCGGATCCTCGCGCCCTGCGCCTCGCGCTGATCTCCGCGCACTACCGCACGAATCTCAACTACAACGACGATTCGCTCACTGCATCCTCGTCAGCCATCGCGCGCATCGACGCCTTCGTTGCCGCACTGAGCGCACGTAGTGCGATCACAACCGGTGATGCGGACGCCGACCAGCGCGCAGCGACACTCGCCGAGATGAGCTGGAGCAGGTTCGCCTCTGCGATGGATGACGACCTCGCCGTTCCCGAAGCGCTCGCCGCGCTATTCGATCTCGTGCGCGACGGCAATCGACTGCTAGATGCCAACTGCAGTGGAGCAGGCGCGCAGACGTTGATCGTCGTTCTCGAGAAGATGAACGCAGTGCTTGCAGTGCTGCCAGATCGCGCGGTGCTTCCGGCGGGTGCCGAGGCACTACTTGCGGAGCGCATCGCCGCACGCGCCGCTAAAGATTGGGCACGCTCCGACGCACTGCGCGACGAGCTGGCCCTCCTCGGTGTGTTGATTGATGACGGCCGCGATGGGCAGCGGTGGCGACTGGCGGGGCCGCAGGCATGAGCGACGACCAGCGCCCGCGACCGCCGCGCCCCGGAGGCCTCCGCCCCACAGGCTTCCGACCAGGAGGACCAGGAGGACCAGGAGGACCGCGCCCTGGCATGGCGCGCCCAACCTTTAGTGCGGGTGGCGCCCGGCAATGGGCATCGCGACGCGCTATCTCTCTGCAAGTTGCGGGCATGGTCGGCCCTGAGCACGAGGTTATCGCCGGGCGTCGGCCGGTCGAGGAGGCGTTCGCCGCCCGCCGAGAGGCGGTCCGCCTCCTGGTGGTGCCGCAGCGACGTGACGCCCTGCAGCAGATGGTCCTGCACGCCACCGCCCTGCGCATCCCGATCATTGAGGTCGAGGGTGCTCTCATTGGCCAGCTGTCAGGGTTCGATGGCCACCAGGGGGTCGCCCTGGTCGTGAAGCGGCGCCCCGAGGCCGCCCCCGAAGACCTGCTCGCCCGCGCCGTGGCACGCGGGGAGGCGCCCTTCCTCCTCGCACTCGACGGGGTAGAGGACCCCCAGAACTTCGGCAGCCTGATCCGGAGCGCCGAGGCGGTCGAGGTGCATGGGCTCCTGATCGGCAGCAAGGGGGCCGCCCCCCTCTCACCAGCCGCTATTAAGGCCAGCGCCGGAGCGGTCGAGCACCTCCTGGTCGCCCGCGTCGAGAACCTGGCCGACGAGCTCACCGCCCTGCGCCTGCGCGGCATTCGGGTGGTCGGCGCTGAGGCCGAGGCGGCCCAGGGGTATCGCGAGGCGGACCTGCGCGGCCCACTCTGCATCGTGATCGGGGCCGAGGGTCGGGGGCTCTCGCCCGCCGTCCGTCGGCGGGTCGACCTCTTTGTGCGTATCCCCATGGCCGGCAAGGTTGCCAGCCTGAACGCCGCCGTTGCGGGCTCCATCCTGCTCTTCGAGGCGCTCGGTCAGCGGCCGTTCACGGCACAACCTGTGCCATCCTCCGAGGCCCCGCTGGTCGCGCCAAGCGAGCCTGTCGCGCCAGCCGCAGCCGACGCCGAAGCGCCAACCGCCCCTGATAGCGACGATCTCCCGCACGTAGGCGGTTGACCCCCACGCCCATAGGGGGCTATGATCACGCCTCACCGACGGGCCGCAAGGTATCCCGACGTGGGCGCCGACATAGCTCAATTGGTAGAGCAACGGTT
>NZ_JBBAWK010000016.1:0-22125 GCF_040397215.1 Candidatus Limnocylindrus sp. | reverse complement strand
CCACCCATTGCATCGAGGGCGAGGCGGACAGAGCCGCCCGACGCGCTCATTGCGAGTTAGGCGTCGGCGACGTCCGCGTCCGGCGCAGGTCGGCGGATGACCTCGCGGCCGCGATAGGTTCCGCACTCCAGGCAGGCATGATGCGCACGCTTGACGGCGTTGCACTGTGGGCAGCGGTCCATCGTTGGGAGCGTCAGGGCATGGTGCGAACGTCGGTCACCCTGACGTGCGTGCGACTTCTTCCGCTTAGGTACGCCCATGTTTTTTGACCTCGCTCGTTGGCGCCCGACTGGGCGCGCCTTGGAGGGGAATCCTACCCGATCGGCGCGCCTTCGTCCCCTTCAGGGGTGAGGAGGGCCGCGAGGCCAGCCAAACGAGGGTCTAGCCCCCGCTCGGGACAGGCGCTGGCGGGGTGCTCCGCGCCGCAAAGTCCGCAGCGCTCTGGGCAGGGTGGCGCACAGAGCAGCACCAGGCGACGTGTGAGATCGAGCGCCTCCATGGCGAGGCGACCAACGTCGACACTGTTCCCCTTGCCGATGAGGAGGGCCCCCTCCGTCGCATGCCGGGACTCAAGTGCCTCCTCGTCGATTGGGGCGTTCAGCTGCGCTATTGCGGGGGCGAGGCAGCGTCCACAGGCTCCCTCCTGGCTGCCGCGCAAGGCTCCAATAATTCGCACGCCGCGATTGGTTCGGTCGATTCGCACCTGGACCGATGCACTGAACTGCTCATCTCCGATCCGATCCTCGACCGTAAATGGTTCAAGGGTGAACGTGCCCCCCGCAGACTCGGCGAGAAGCGGTGAGAGATCAACGGGGTAGAGAGGCGGCACCAACGCCGCCGATTCGCTCTCCACCAGTTACACCTTCGACGCTCGTCGTCGTGCGGCGGCGGTGAGGACGGGGACCACGGCAGCTGGCACGAGTCGGTCGAGTGGTCCGCCATAGCGGGCAACCTCGCGAACGAGCCGGCTTGAGGTAGAGGCGTGCTCAGGCGCTGTCATCAAGAAGGCGGTCTCAATCTCAGGGGCGAGCAGGCGATTGGCGTGCGCCATGCGCAGTTCGGCCTCAAAGTCGGAGCCGGCGCGGAGACCACGAATAATCAGGGTTGCTCCCGCTTCGGCAGCGACGCGGACGGCGAGGTTAGATGCGGAGAGGATCTGCACTCGGGCGCTTGTAGCGCCGAGCTCAGCGTCAATCACGCTGCGCAGAAGAGCGGTGCGTTCACCAAGGGTGAGGAGTGCCTCTTTATCGGAGTTCGGCAGGATTGCAACAACGAGGCGATCAGCTATCGCAAGGCTGCGACGGATCAGGTCGATATGGCCAAACGTCACGGGATCAAAACTGCCCGGATAGAGCGCCACTCGTTCACTCATTGCCAACCTCCGCTCGCGCTGTCTCGGTGCGTTCCAGCAGATCTACGCAACTGTCGCCGTAGATCAGCGTTCGAACACATCGTAGTCCCTCAGGGAGCGCTAGGGGAAAGTTGCTCGTTCGCGTGCGCCCGGTGAGCGCAAGGAGCCCATCGTCGACGAGCGGGCCGCCAGGGGCTGCACAGCGTGCCAGGATCCCCTCCGCCAGCGCGGCGTCGTCGTAGGGGGGATCGGCAACGATCAGATCGAAGGAGGCACCTGGTGCCTCAAGGGCGACCAGCGCATCGGCGCCCTTGAGGCTCGCCCGATCGGTGAGTTTCAGCGTCGACAGATTCGCCTGGATGATGGCAACCGCATCGCGTGATCGCTCAACGAACAACGCATGAGTAGCACCGCGACTCAGCGCCTCAATGCCAACCGCGCCACTTCCCGCGCAGAGATCGGCGAATCTCGCCCCAACGATTCGCGGCTCAAGTACCGCAAAGAGTGACTCGCGCACTCGATCTGTCATCGGCCGGGTGCCGGCTGGCGGTACCGCAATGCGTCGACCACGATGGTCACCCGCAATGATTCGGAGGGTTCCCTCCTTTGCGGTCATACCGGCGCACTCTCGGTAAGCGCCGCGCCCGTCACCCGCCCAATCGGCCAACCGCGTGCATACGACTGCACGAGGAGCGCTGCCTCGCCCTCTGCCTCGCCGTGCTGATCAAGCAGTCGCTCAGCCTCCGTTCGCGCAACAAGAGCGAGGGCTCGATCTTCGGCGCGGGCCAACGTTGCAATGCGCAACGGCGGGAGGCCGCTCTGCGACGTTCCGAGAACACTCCCCTCCCCGCGTAGCGCGATGTCTTGCTCTGCGAGCAGGAACCCGTCACGGGTTGACTCGATCGCCTGAAGCCGCGCAGCGGCAACCTCATCATCACTGTCGCTCACCAGAATGCACCACCCCTTATCGCCACCGCGGCCGATACGACCGCGCAACTGATGCAGGGTCGCCAAACCGAATCGCTCGGCCTCGAGGATCACCATCACACTGGCGGCTGGCACATCAACGCCCACCTCAATCACCGTGGTGCCGACGAGCACGTCAGTTTCGCCAGCAACAAATGCCTGCATGGCGACGGTACGCTCAGCGGCGCGCTGCTGCCCATGAACAACGCCGATACGACGATGCGGGAGGCGCTCGCGCAGCAGCTCCGCCTGGGCCTCAACCCCCGTTGCGCCACCCTCGTCAGTATCATCATTGAAGGTGGTCCCCTGCTCCGGTTCGCCGCCTGCCTCGGCATCGGCAATGCGCGGGACGACCACAAAGGTTTGTCGGCCAGCCTCTGCCTCCTCGTCAACAAAGGTCCAGACACGCTCCATATCGGCGCTGGTGCGGATCGCGGTGCGGATCGGCTGGCGTCCCGCGGGGAGCACTCGCAGCTCCGACGAGGCGACGTCGGCGTAGAGGAGCTGCGCGATGGTGCGCGGGATCGGCGTCGCAGTCATCAGGAGCAGGTGCGGTTCGCGTGAAGCTTTAGAGAGGAGCTTTGCCCGCTCCTCCACCCCGAAGCGGTGCTGCTCGTCAACGATGACAAGGCCGAGTGAGGCGAATTGCGTCCCCTCAGCGAAGAGGGCGTGGGTGCCGATGACCAGCGCTGCGCGGCCGCCAGCGGCCGCTGTGCGCGCCGCTCGGCGTTCAGCGACAGGCGCTCCGCCCAACACCAGCGCCACCTCAATGCCGAGTGGGGCGAGGAGTCGCTTCGCCGTCGCAGCGTGCTGACGGGCCAACAGTTCGGTCGGTGCCAGGAGGGCGCTCTGATGCCCAGCGGCCGCCGTGGCGGCGGCGGCAACGAAGGCGACCGCAGTCTTACCGGTGCCCACATCGCCCTGCAGGAGGCGCAGCATCGGCGACCCCGTCGCAAGGTCGGCAAGGATCTCATCAATTGCGCGCCGCTGATCGCCCGTCCACGGTGTCTTGCTTTTTGATGTGGTCCCACCAATGCCGCCCAAGATTGCGGACTCGATCGTGGCTCGTTCCGTCTTGGTTGGCGTAATGCTGAATGCACCCCCACCGGCGCGCCGCCGACTGCGATGCACGAGCGCAATCTGCACCGCGAGGAGCTCATCAAAGGCGAGGCGGCGCAGAGCCGCATCACGAAGGTCAAACTCCTCTGGCCAGTGCAGCGCCTCAATTGCCTGCGCGAGCGGCAAAAGGGCGTTTCGCGACCGCACCGAATCGGGCATCGGATCAACAAGGTTGGCGCCGAATTGATCGAGAAGCGTCCGCACCGCCCGACGCAGGCTCAGCGCCGTTACACCACGAGTTAGTCGGTAAATGGGAACGATGCGACCGGCGCTGACCTGGTCTCCCCCGCCCACCGGGCTGAACTCTGGGGCTTCAAGTTGCGTCGTCCACCCCATCGCCTTCACGCGCCCGGTGGCCACGATCATGGTTCCAACCGTAAGTCGACGCTCAATGAATCGTCGCCCGTACCAGATGGCATCAACCGCTCCTGAGTCATCGACGAGTGTCGCGATCGTGCGTTGTACCCCACGACGCCACGTCTTCTCAACGCGGAGGTCGGTCACGCGCGCTGAGATCGTCGCGCTGCTCCCTCCGGCAAGTTCCGCGATCGGTGTGATTTCGCGGCGATCCTCATAACGACGAGGTAGGTAGGTGAGAAGATCGGCAACGGTGGTGACACCCAGTTTCGCTAGGCCACGAAGAAGACTCGAGCCACCAGGGAGGGCAAGCCCCTTCAGCGGGAGTTCGCCTGGGTCGACGGTCACTCCAAACTCACGAGCACCCGTTCGATTGGTTGGCCACCGCGCTGTAGGTCAACCTCGACCCCAGCGATAGCACCACGCACCGCGCTCACAAACTCGGTGGCCTGCTCGTCCGAGACGTCGGCGCCAACGTAGAGGGTGATCAGCTCCGCTGACTGACCCGCGAGAGCCGCAACGATCGACTCAACATCGCTGCTCCCCGTTGCAATGATCCCGTCAACTGGGTCGAGCGCCATGATCTGGCCGGCCTTAACCGCCACGCCACAAACAACGGCATCGCGCACAGCCTCAACGACACGGAAGGTGCGTGCGGCAGCACGAGCCGCCTCCATGCGCGGGACGAGCTCCTCAAGCGAGAGTGACGGGTCCCACGAGAGGAGTGCGGCGATCCCTTCGGCGGCATTGCGCGTCGGAATGACCACGACGTTCGCCGCAGAGAGATCGGCCGCCTGCCGTGCCGCCAGCACGATGTTGCTGTTGTTCGGTAGAACGACAACGAATTCGGTGCCAGCATGGGCGATCGCCGAGGCAATCTCCGCGGCGGACGGATTCTCTGTCTGACCGCCGTGAACGATTTGCGACGCGCCGGCCGATCGCAAGATATCGCCGAGGCCAGCTCCCGCGGCGACGGCAACGATTGACGTTCCACGACCAAGCGACGCAGCTGCAGGGCGTGCGGAGGCGGCAATTGGCCCATCGGCCAACTGGTTGAATGCGGCGTGTCCGGTTGCTCGCTCTGCGCTCTGCTGGTCAAGATTCTCAATCGTGACGGCACGCACATCGCCGAGGCTGATCCCATACGCCAATGCCTCGTCGGGTCGAAGGTTGTGCACGTGCACCTTGCAGGTCGACTCGTCGCCCGCAACCAACACGCTCTCCCCGATCGTCTCCAGGTGCGCCCGAATTGCGTCGAGGTCGAGTGGCGCTGTTGGTGAGCTCAGGATGAAGACCGTCTCGTAGCCGAACTCTGTTGGAGCGGCAGGCGCCGGCGCGACGGGCGCGACAGCATTGGCGGGCATAGAGGGCGAAGTCGAGGTGCTGCGACGCTCCGCGTCGACAGTGCCGCGTGACGGCGCAACCGAGGGCACATTGGCAATCCCTTCGAGGATAAGCTGCAGCCCTGCGCCGCCAGAGTCGACGACGCCAGCTTCGCGGAGAACGGCCAGCAGGGTGGGTGTCTTCTCTACAGAGATGCGTGCGGCGGCGGCGATATGCTCGAGGAATGGGCGCAGCTCGGATGCCCCCTCCGACTCCTTCATCGCTGCAGCGGCCACCTCACGTGCCACGGTAAGGATCGTCCCCTCTGTTGGCGTCGCCACCGCCGAGTAGGCGTGCAACACACCGAGTGAGAGCGACTGCGCGATCTCGGTTGCCCGGGCGCGCTGGCGGCCACGTACCGCCTGCGGGAGTCCACGGAGGATTTGCGAGAGGAGGACGCCAGAGTTGCCGCGCGCACCAAGCAGGGCGCCACGTGCCACCGCTGCACTCACCTCGTCGATCGCGGTGACCCCGGTAGCCAGCGAGGCATCACCCTCAGCGATGGCGGCCTTCAGGGTTGCCAGCATGTTGGTCCCCGTGTCGCCATCGGGTACGGGGAAGACATTGAGGGCGTTGACCTCCTCGACGCGGCTCTCCAGGCGGTCTAGGCCCGATCGAAGGGCAGCCATCAGCTCGACGCCGTCCCAGCTCTTGCGGCTCATCTCGGGGTGACCCCTTCGGTTGCTTCGATCCGAATCGTGCGACTCATGCGGGCTCCCTCCCTTGGCCGAGCCTGGGCAAGGCTTCGGACGTACCTGCTACGATACGGCACGAACGACGGGCGTGTCCCACTGGGAACCCCACCACGTAAGGAGATTAGACATGGCTCGCTTCTGCACCCTCTGCGGCAAGGATTCGATCGCGGGTTTCAACCCACAGTCGGTCGGGATGAACCGCGTCCGAGCCCACCGCCGCTTCCGCGCCAATCTGCAGCCAACCGTAATTGCCGTTGGAACGACCACGAAGCGCGTCCTCGTCTGCACCCGCTGCCGTCGAACGGCCAGCAAGGGCGCCTAAGTCGATCGCGACCCTAACGGGTCGCCGACTCCCGGATCGCTGCAACCGCCCCGCGCATTGCGCTGGAGCCCTGCGCCGAGAAGAGCGCGCTGCCGACAACCAGTAGATCTGCCCCGTCCCGCGCTGCGCCTCCCGCCGTTGTGGCGTTGATGCCGCCGTCCACATGGAGTGGCAAGGGGTGCCCATCTCGCTCACCGACAAGTGCTCGGATCGCAGCCATGCGCGCTGCCGCCTCAGGTCGATACGACTGCCCGCCGAATCCCGACTTCACGGTCATCACGAGCGCGAAGTCCAGCTGCTCGCGAAATGGAACCAGTGACTCAATCGGCGTATGGGGGTCAAGTGCCAGTCCGGCGCGACCGCCGCTGTCACGAATCGCGTCGAGCGTCGCGCGGTGCTGGTCTGGGGACTCGACATGGATCGCGACCGATTCACAGCCCGCATCTATGTAACGCGTCGCCCAGAGCCCCGGCGAGAGCACCATCAGGTGCGCATCAAACGGCAGCTTCGTGGCGGAACGCAGCGCCTCAACGGTCGCAAGGCCGAACGTGAGGTTTGGCACGAAGTGGCCATCCATGATGTCGAGGTGAATGCGGTCGACACCCGCCACCTCTGCCGCCTGCACCGCCTCGCGGAGCGCCCCGAGGTCAGCGTTCAAGATACTCGCGGCGATTTCGATGCGCGCACCGCTCATGCATCACCGCCAAGTGGGCCAGATGGTGCGATCGGTTGTGCGGTGCGCTGCCCTTGGAGGGCTGCGGCACTTGCCGCGACCAGCAGCTCACGTCGACGGGCGACGGCGATCGGTGTTGGAGCGCCGGCCTTCTCGGCGGCGAGCTGACCGCATGCGGCGCCCGCCTCGCGGCCGCGATTGCGACGGACGGTCACGGTGAGACCAGCCGCGCGGAGCTGATTCGCGATCTGCTCGATGCGCTGCGGTGTGGACTCCTGCCACGGGGTATGCGCAACGGCGTTCATGGGGATCAAGTTCACATGCGCGCCGCTCCCCCGCAGCAGTGAGGCGAGTGCCGCTGAATCCTCCGCTCGGTCATTGATGCCGTCGATCATCGTGACCTCGTAGGTGGTGCGGCGCCCCGTTGCGCGCGAATGTCCATCTGCAGCGGCAATCACTGCCTCCACTGGCCACTTGCGATTGAGCGGCACAAGAAGATCGCGCAGGGGGTTGCGTGCCGCATGCAGCGAGACGGCTAGAGTGATCTGTGGGCGCTGCTTGGCGAGTCGCTCAATCCCCGGCACGACGCCGCTGGTCGAGACGGTGATACGGCGCTGCCCGATCCCACCCCGCGCTGGATCGGTGAGCCCATCAATAGATGCAAAGACGGCATCGATGTTCTGCAGTGGCTCCCCCATCCCCATGTAGACGACGTTGGTCAGCTCGCGTTCCTCGGTGCGGAGGATCTGGCGCGCGATGCGCACCTGGTCTTGGATCTCGCCCGCGCTGAGATTACGGGTGAAGCCGAGTTCACCCGTGGCACAGAACGGGCAGCCGACCGCACATCCCGCCTGGCTAGAGACGCAGACGGTGGCGCGTGGCCCTGAGCCTCGGCGTGGATCGGCGGGAGAGCGCATCAACACCGCCTCGACTTTCGCGCCATCGGAGAGGGTTAGCAGCAACTTTGTGGTGGCGCCATCTTCGGCCTCTTGTCGCTCAACCTCATCAAAGGCGCTGAAGCGAATCTCGTTTGCTAGGCGCTCTTGGAGCGGCTTTCCGAGTGTGGTCACCTCACTCCAGGAGGTAGCCACTGAGCGCCACGCGCCGTCGAGAACCTGAGTGACGCGATAAGACTCGGCGCCGAGGTCGCTCATCCGCGCCGCGAGCTGGTTCACATTGAGGTCAGAGAGGCTGAGGGGCCGCTGCGATCCTGCTGTTTGCTCGGTGGGTCTCATTCGGCGATTCTCCCATGCGCGGCGAGTTCTCCCTGACGCCCTCGCGCGAACTCCCCTCCTGTCATGCTCTTGCCACCAGCGGGGGTCACGCGATCAAGGCGAATCGTTCCCCCGGGAAGGCCGAGCAGCAGCGTGTCGTCGTGCAGCTCAAGACCCCCTGGGGCGACGGGAGCGCCTCCCTCTGCCGGGCTGACGCTCGACAGGATCAGCCGATTGACCAGGCCCGGGATCTCGGCCCAGACGCCTGGCCATGGCTGATACGCCCGCCACATGCGCAGCGCCAACTCGGCGGTCGTCCCTGCGCCGATGCGGCCATCTGCACGGCCGAGGCGCGTCGTCTGCGTCGCACCATCAACGCTCTGAGCAACTGCTGCATCACTCCCCTGCAGCCATGTTGTCAGCGTGTTTGCGATGCCCACAGCGACGAGTTCGGCGAGTTCCGCCTCAAGTTCTGCAGCTGTCACATCGCGGCGCGGTCGCAGATGCTGCACCGTAATGATTGGCCCTGTGTCGACCCCTTGATCCATCACAATCGTGGTCACCCCCGTCTCGCGGTCGCCAGCGAGGATCGTTGCGGGGACCGGGCTTGCACCACGATGTCGCGGAAGGAGCGATGGGTGCAGATTGACGATGCCGCGCGGGTAGTGATCTAGGAGCGCCGCAGGAATGATCTGACCGAAGTCGGCGAGGAGTGCCGCCTCCGCACCGACCGATTTGATCCTTTCAATTGCTGCCGTGTCCCGAACCTTGGCGGCATGTTCAACCTGCAGTCCGGCGTCGCGTGCCCAAGTGTCGACTGGGGTCGGCGAGAGAGCACCTCTTCGACCGGCGGCGCGTGGTGGCGCCGTCACCACAGCGGCGATTTCAAAACGGGGGTCCGATGCAATGGCGCGGAACGATGGGACGGCGAATCCGCCACTGCCAAATAGGATCAGACGACTACTTGTGACTATGCCCTCGCAGCGCCTTGCGGCGCCGTGCAACCACGGCGGCCTCAGGTGAATCATCTGGCTCCTCGTCGTCGTCCTCATCGACGGCGATGAGCTGATCCATGGAGTCGAGGTAATCGATGTAGAGAGTGCCGGCGAGGTGGTCCAGTTCATGCTGCACGGCGCGCGATAAGAACCCCTGCTCGCTAAACTTATATGGGCGGCCGTTGCGATCCTGCGCCTCGACCCAGACACGCTCTCTTCGCGTAATCTCGGCGACGTATCCGGGAATCGAGAGGCAGCCCTCAAGGTCGGTCTGGTCGCCGGTGTCGCGCACGATGCGTGGGTTTACCAGCTCGTAGGTCTTCCCCTTCGCCTCCACAACGGCGACGTTCATCGGCTCACCCAGTTGTGGAGCGGCGAGTCCGACCCCTGGCGCGGCGCGCATCGTGTGGGCCAGATCATCAAGCAGCGAGTGCAGCAGCTTGCCGAAACTCTCCACGGGCGCGCCAGGGAGGCGCAGCCGCGGGTCACCGAGGAGCAGGATCGGACGAACACTCATGGCGAGATTCTAGCAAGCGCTACAGGAGCGTCTCTGGGTCCACATCTACCGTGAGGTCGCGTCCACGGATCAGTGGGAGATACGGCTCAATGCTCACGGCACGAAGGATCAAGTTCTCCCGCCAGCGCCCAGCCCGCCGCGGTACCCATGCGGGGATCGGGCCGAGGATGCGCGCCTGCTCGTCGCCTCCCGCTGTGGCAGCGGCACGGAGGGTGGCTGCCAACCCCTCGATGCTGCGGCGTGCCGCAGCCGCTGTTGCCGCCGCCGCACTGACCTTGATCGTGCGCAAGAATGGCGCGCCACCAGCCGCCTTCCGCAACCCGATCTCGCGGGCACGCCAGGCTTCGACACTCCCCCCGCGGGCGATCTCCACGGCCGCCGTGATCGCGGGGTCCTCGGGGCGATAGCTTTGAATGACCGCCACGCCGGCCTCTGAACCGCGTCCGAGTCGCCCTACCGCTTGAACGACCAGCGCCACTGCGCGCTCCGCCGCCCGCTCGTCGGGGAGGAGGAGGCCCGTATCAGCTGAGACGATGCCGACCAACGCCAACGCCGGCAGGTCAAGCGCCTTGGCGGCAAGGGCGGTGCCGACGAGAATCTGCGTGCGACCACTACGGAACGCGTCAAGAATGCGGTCGCCAGAGCCGATCGCCGATGCCGCATCTGCGTCGAGCCGATCAACAACAACGTCGGGGAGCGCCGCGCGCACCTCGGCCTCGAGGCGTTCGGTGCCACCACCCAAAGCGCGGATGCGTGCCCCACCACACGAGGGGCAGCGGGTGAGTGGCTCCGCTGCAATGCCGCAGCCGTGACAGCGCAACAACGATCCGGCGCTATGAAGCACCAACGGCCGCTCGCATGAGGGGCACGATTGTGCCGCACCGCAGTCACGGCAGAGCAGGGCCGAGGCTAAGCCACGGCGGTTAATGATTAAGAGCGCCTGTGATCCCCCACTCCAATCCAGCGCAGTGAGGCGCTCGAGCAGCGAGCGGCTCATCATGCCGCGCCACCCATCGGCGAGCTCTTGCCGCAGATCGATCACCTCAACTAGCGGGGCTGGGGTACGTCGCGTCAATGTGAAGCGGCGCCAGCCCTCGATCTCGGCGCGCGCCAGCGACTCAACTGCAGGGGTAGCGCTCAACAGAAGCGTTGCGGCGCCAGCAAGGCGTGCCAGCTCACGCGCCGCTTCACGCGCATGCAGTCGCGGTGTGCGATCAGATTTATAGGCACCCTCGTGCTCTTCGTCCACAACAACAAGTCCAACCTCGTCACGCAAGGCACCGAGGGCGACGCGCGTACCAACAACGAGATGCGGTCCCGGCTCAAGGAGTCGGTCGTGTGCATCGAGGCGCTCACCAGCACTGAGGCCTGAGTGGATCGGCTCGGGCGCGCCACCAGCAGCGGCGAGCATGTCTGCAGCGATCGCCACCTGCGCCGCCTCTGGCACCAGCCAGAGCACCGATCGACCACCGGCGATCATCCGCACCGCAGCATCGGCGGCCACGCGGCTCTTTCCAGAGCCAGGTGGTCCATCGACAAGCAGCGTCTCTCCCGCCGCACTGCGAGCACACACGGCATCGGCAATCTCACGCTGCACACTAGTCAGGGTGATCTCGGACCCCGCGCCATCGACTGGCGCGCTTCGACGATCGGCATGCCGTCGCTGGATGCGCCGAACCTCAAGTTGCACAGCGCCAGCATCGGCGAGTCGGCGCGCCATTGGAAGGCCACCCGGGAGTGCACTCGCGGCGATCCAAGGATCATCACTGCGTGCCGCTGCGGTGAGCTGCTCCACTGCGGCAACCTGTCGGCTACCGAGACGCATCGCCTCCAGGATCGCAGGGGCAACATCCGTGATCAACGAGGCGAAGGTCGTGTCGAGGCTCTGCGCACCGCGACGTACCAGTGACCAGCGACGCTCCACCTCGCCAAGTAGCTCCAGTTGGCGCAGGCTCTTCAGCGTTGTTGCGCGTGTCTTGCCGCGAGCCCCTGTGAGACGCTCCACAGCGACCCACTCCGTGCCGAGCCCAATGCGCGCAGAGGTTTCGCTCGCCTCACCTATCCTGCGCGACTCCAGCACGACGGCGTCCAACGCTCCAGCGGGGAGGAGCGATCGCACGGAGGTGGCGATCGGAGCGGCCCAACGCGTTGCAATGGTCTCCGCGAGCGACATGAGCAGTGGGGTAACGAGCGGCGCGCTGCCGAGTCGGCCCTCAATCGGTTTGAGGGTGATCCCCACTGGCGGCCGATCGGTTGGATCGAGTGCCACCACAATGCCAATCGCGCGCCGTCCGCCAAACGGCACGATCACGCCATCGCCAACGGTGGCGTGGGTCACGCCGCCGGCAAGGTAGTCATAGAGTCGCTCGCCAGGAGCTCCGGGCACATCGACGGCAACGCGAACGACCGTCATCGGACAGACCACGTGAGGCTCGGCGCCCCCGGTCACACCGAAATCCGACGCTCCGGGTGCTTCGCACGCTCGGCGAGGACAATCTTCTCGACCTGAGCCGCGGCCTCCTCGGGATAGCCAGTCTCGTTCAACACCAGGTAGTCATACTCCTGCGCGCGTTCCATCTCCGTAATCGCATTCCGCGCACGCGTCACTAGCTCATCGGCAGTCTCGGTGCCACGACCGGCGAGGCGCTCCGCGAGCGCCTCTGGGGATGGGGGTGCGACAAAGATGAGGATCGCTTCTGGGATCACCTTGCGCAGGCTCCGCGCACCCTGCACATCGATCTTGCAGAGCGCGTCTTCCCCACGGGCGAGGGCGCCGCGCACCTCATCGCGTGGGGTTCCGTACGAGCGATCGTGCACGGTGGCCGCCTCAAGGAGTTCGCCAGCGGCGTTCAGGGCGTCAAACGATTCGCGACTCTGAAAGTGATAGTGGACGCCGTCCATCTCGCCGGTGCGGGGTGGTCGGGTGGTGCAGGTGACGACGTAGTGGAAGGTTTGACCTACTGGACGTCGGCGCAGCTCGTTGATGATGGTGTCTTTGCCCACGCCGCTCGGCCCGGAGATCACGATCACCTGAGCTCCTGGTTCACCGGCTCGTCGTTGTGGCTCCATCACTACTCCCCTCTGCTGGAGTGCAACCGTAGCGCATCAAGGGGCGCCTGCAGGTCGGCGGGGAGCTCGGCCTCTAGGCGCATCAAGCGCCCATCCCGCGGGTGAGCAAAGACGATCTTCCAGGCGTGGAGGAAGAGGCGCGTTGTTGCATCAGGACCGCGTCGGCTGGTGCCGTTCCCATAGGTTGGGTCTCCGGCGATCGGGTGTCCAATCTCCGTCAGGTGCACGCGAATCTGATGGGTGCGTCCGGTGATGAGGTCAACCTCGAGCAGTGTCCACCCTGGGAATCGCTCGCGAACTCGGTACCCCGTCGTCGCCTCGCGACCACCGGCAACCACCGCCATCCGCTTGCGCTCGTTCGGATCTCGCCCAATCGGCGCCTCGATGCGACCAAGTTCGGCTGCGACCGAACCTTGTACCAGCGCGAGGTAGGTTTTCTTGATGCGCCGTGCCTTCAACTGCGCCATCAGGCTGAGCTGCGCTACGTCGCCCTTCGCGACGATCAGCAGCCCGCTGGTGTCTTTGTCGAGGCGATGCACAAGCCCGGGACGTGCAACGCCGGCGATTCCAGGCAAATCTTCAACATGGTGCAGCAGCGCATTCACGAGCGTTCCAGTTGCATGCCCCGGTGCCGGATGCACCACGAGGCCTGCAGGCTTATTCACCACCACGATGTCCTCGTCTTCGTATACCACGGTGAGCGGAATATCTTCGGCGAGCACCGTCGTTTCGCTCACCGGTGGAATCACAAGGTGCAGTGTCTGCCCCGCAACGAGCGTGGAGCTGGCACGCACGATGAGACCACCCATTGTGAGATGGCCCTCAGAGATGAGTCTCTGCACAAACGAGCGAGAGAGCCCGCTCCTATCTGCGACAAACCGATCCGCACGCTGCCGCGCCGCCTCGGGCGGGATCGGCAGATCTAGCTCACGTGCCTCACTCATGAGCGAACCGTACTACGGGAGCGCCACAAGGTATCCACCAGCAAGATCACGATGCCAAGGCTGATCCCTGCGTCGGCGATATTGAACGTCCAGAATCGCAGGCTCCCCACTCCGAGATCGATGAAATCAAGCACGTAGCCGAATGTCAACCGATCAATCAAGTTACCGATTGCACCACCAGCGAGAAGGCCAACGCCGACCGTGAGGGGCGTCACTTGAGGGAGTCGTTCGCGCTCGTGGTAGATGAGTAGCGCAAGAATGACCCCGATGCTGAGGAGAGCGAGGAGCGGAGCGCTTCCCTGCAGAAGGCCGAAGAGGCCGCCACGATTCTCGCCACGGATGATCTGCAGGAACGAACCGATCAGCTGATGCGGAGTACCGAGATCCATGCTGTTCACCAGCATCTTTGATGCTCGATCAACGGCAATGAGTGCAAGCGCAATGAGTGCGAGTGTGGCGCGCCTCATCCGGCCGACCGACGGAACGAGAAGGCCGTTTCGCCGAAGGAGAGATCAATCTGATCCGTCACCTCACCGGCCGTGGCACCAAACTCGATCGAGCGCGCACCGACACTCTGCGTGAGCTGCTCTGTGTATGGGGTGAGCGATCTCGCTGATTCCGGCAGATACAGGCTGATCGGATCACCGATCTGCAACCCAGCACGCTTTCGTAGATCCTGCACCGCGCGGGAGAGTTCTCGGACGTCACCCTCTGCGACAAGTTCTGGTGTCAGAGCGGTCTCAAGCTCAACGACGAGACCATCCCCTTCTGCAACGAAGCCTCCTTCGCGTGGGATTGCCTGGATTTCGATCTCATCTGGTGCGAAGTCAAGGCCCACAATGCGAACGGCGCCGCCATTGAGGAACTCAACGTCGCCAGAGCGCGCTGCGGCGAGCACCGCCTGCAACTTGCCGCCTAGTCTCTTTCCGACCTTCGGCAAGAGCACCTTCACCTTGCGCTCAAAGAGGCCGGAGGCATCGGTGACCGGCTCCACTCGCTTGACGTTCAGCTCGTCGGCAAGGATTTCGAGCAGCTCAGCGTGTGGGGTTTCGCCACCGAAGACTACGCGAGCGAGCGCGAGCGGCTGGCGTGTACGGATAGCGGCAGCGCTGCGCACGGAGCGCCCCAGTTCCGCGGCGCGAATCACTTGGCTCATAGAGTGCTCAAGCGCCTGGTCGCGCCAGCTCTGCACGCGTTCGCGCGGCCACGGCTGCAGATGGATGCTGCTGGTCGCACCGTCAGCCACAAGATTGGTATAGATAGCGTCGGTCAGCATCGGAGCAATGGACGATGCCACCTGCAGCAGCGTCAGCAGCGCCTCATGAAGGGTGGCGAAGGCATCGTTCCGATCCGCCTCACTGGTGGAGGGGTCAAAGCGATCGCGTGAGCGACGGAGGTACCAGGTGGAGAGCTCGTCAATCGCTACCTCCAATCGTGCCACGGCAGACTGGGCGTCATAGCCCCGAAGTGCCCCCTCGACGATTGCAACAAGATCAGCGGTGCGACTCAGAATCCAGCGGTCCATGGCGCCCCTATTGGCCACCGGGCTCGCCGCGCCGCCAGGGCGCCAGTTAGCGCTGTTTGCGTAGCTGATGTGGAACGCGTAAACGTTCCAGAGCACGAGGAGCTTGCGGCGTGCCTCGTCCGCACCATTCCAGCCAAAGTGCACGTTCTCTTCGGGGCGCGAGCCGGCGAAGAGCCAGCGCATCACATCAGCACCCATGCGGTCGGCCGCCTCATCAAATTCAATCGAGTTGCCCCAGCTCTTGTGCATCTGGCGACCATCTTCCGCGATCACGAGCCCGTATCCGAACACAGTCTTCGTGGGCTCGCTCCCAACCATCACCGTTGACATGGCGAGCAACGAGTAGAACCAGTTGCGAAACTGACCAGGGAAACTTTCCGTAATCAGATCCGCGGGGAACCAGCGCTTCCAGTAGTCGGGGTCGCTGCGATAGCGCATGGTTGAGAGCGAGACGATGCCAGCATCAAGCCACGGATTACCTACGTCGGGGACGCGCTGAACTTCGCCACCGCACTTCGCGCACGCGATGCGAACCTCATCAATGTATGGCCGGTGCGGGCTGTGGCCCGCCAAGGCATGAAGCCCAATAACGGCGCGCCCCTCAAGCTCCGCGCGGGAGCCAAGAACCTCTACAGCGCCGCAACCTTCACATTCATAGATTGGCAGCGCAAGTCCCCAATAGCGCTTCTTGGAAATCATCCAGTCGCTCATGTTGCGAAGCCAATCAAGCTCGCGATCGTGGCCAAATGATGGGAGCCATGAGATGTTGTCGACAACGTCCATGATCTGATAGCGCAGGCTCCCCGCCTTCTCGGCGGCGGTCAGCTGCTCGCGTGGCTTCTCGTACGTAGCGCCCATGCTAATAAACCACTCATCGACGAGGCGGAAGGCGAGCGGCGTCGCGCAGCGCCAGCAGTGCGGATATCGGTGCGTGATCTTCTCTCGTCGCAGCAGGCTGCCGCTCTGCTCAAGCGCAGCAAAGACGAGGTCAGCAACAGCGAGCCAATCCTTCCCGCTGAGATCTTCGAATCCCGGAAGGTAGGTGCCACTCTCGTCAATTGGCGCAATCATCTGGAGGCCTTCGGTGATGCAGAGAGCATGGTCCTCGCTACCGCACGCAGGGGCGATGTGCACGATGCTGGTCCCCTCCTCCGCGCCAACATCACTCCACGAGATAACGCGGTGCGCGGCCCCGTCGGCACCGAGTGCCTCCGTTACGGCTGGGGCGGCATCAAACGTGGCGCGATAGCGCCATCCCACGAGCTCGCTCCCCTTCTTCGTATCAAGGACCTTGGCGCGAGGGGCACCACCACCGAGTGCGGTGACGCGGCGCGTTGCGCCAATCCACATCTTGCGTCCGTCGAACTCCACCAGTTCATAGGAGAGTGTTGGGCTCACCGCAGCAGCGACGTTGGCCGGAATCGTCCACGGCGTCGTTGTCCAGGCCAGGAGCTCTTCGCCAGGGCGATCGACGAGAGGGAAACCGAAGTAGGCGGATGGGTCGTCACGATCGGCATACCCCTCCGTCATCTCGTGCTGGCTGATACCCGTGCCGCACCGTGTGCACCACGGCATGCTGTCACTCCCCTTGTAGAGCCAGCCGCGGCGGTTGCATTCGGCAAGGAAGCTCCAGATCAGGTCGTTGTTCTCATCCGAGAAGGTGAAGTACGAGCCTCCGACCTCAGGCGAGCCGAGTTGTCCGATCAGGCTCTCTGGCGTTCCGCGCACCTCTCCCGCGGTGCCAGCAATTGCAATCTCACGCTCCGGTGCATCGCTGAGTGCGTCGCGCAGGCGCAGGAGATCCGCTGGGTCGTTCCAATCCATCCACATACCGAGCCGGATCGACTGCTCGGTCTGTCGCGCGGCGTAGGTGAGCACACGCTGCTTGCAGAGTTGGATGAATTCAGCCAGGCCGCGCTCCTCGATCTGTCGCTTTGAGGTGAGCCCGAGCTCTTTCTCAACGTTTACTTCGACCCAGAGGCCTTGGCAGTCGAACCCTTGCTGCCAACGTAGTTCGTGTCCGAGCGACGCACGGAAGCGCTGGAAGAGATCCTTATAGGTGCGGCCCCAGGCGTGGTGGACGCCCATCGGATTGTTAGCGGTGATTGGGCCATCAAGGAATGACCAGGGTTCGCCGCCCGCCGTTTGCGTGCGGAGGCGCTCAAACGTTCCCTCGGCGCGCCAACGCGCCAGCATCTGGTGCTCCAGGCTGATTAGGTCAGGCTTCGAATCAACAGGATTGAACATTCAGAGGAGCGTGCCACGCCACCTCCGACATGGCAAACGGGGGGCACCCCCTTCCCCATGAGGCGGTATGGTTCCCGTTATGAGCCAACCCCTTGAGACTCCGCGACGCTCAGCCTTCGCCGCGGCTGTCTTTTCACTCCTCGTGCCAGGGTTCGGGCACCTCTACGAGCGGCGTTGGCGAGCGGCACTCCTCTTCCTCGCACCGCCCATCCTCCTCCTCGCCCTCGTGGGCGGCATCATTGCCGCAGATGGCCTGCCAGGCCTCGTGGGGCTCCTCATCACCCCCTTCGGACTGAGCGCCGCGGGCGTCCTCAACATTCTCCTTGCGGTTTGGCGTGGTGTCGCAGCCGCTGACGCATGGCGCGGGGCCGTGCAGAGAGAGAGTGGCCTCCGTGCCATTGGCACCTCGTTTGCTGGCCTCGCCCTCTCGCTCGTGGCCGCCCTCTCGCTCCACCTCATCCTGGGCGGTTATGTCGCCACGGCATCTGAGCTTGTCGGCGGCATCTTCTCATCTGGCACCGAGATTCCAGGCGCGACACCCGCACCGCGCTGGGATGGGAAGGAGCGCCTGAACGTGCTCCTCGTCGGGATTGATCAGCGTGGCAACAGCGCATCCTTCAACACCGACACCCTGATCGTCGCCAGCGTTGATCCGGTCAATGGAACGGTCACGATGTTCAGCATTCCACGCGACACGGTCGATTTCCCAGTTCCCGCGAGCGCCCAGCGGCTGTACGGAGCAACGTACGGCAACAAGATCAATTCCTACTACGCGTCGGCGAGCCGACATCCTGATGTCTTCCCAGATGGGCCAATGCCCGCCCTCCGCGAGATGCTCGGCACCTTCTACGGCATGACGATTGACTATTCGCTCATGGTGAACTTCTCCGGCTTTCAAGAGATCGTTGACGCGCTCGATGGCGTACGAGTCACCGCACGTAATCCAGTCACCGACGACTCGTATCCGATCTCTAGCGGCAAGCACACGCGCATTCACATCCTCGCTGGTGTGCACGCGATGGATGGCGCAGAAGCGCTAATCTTTGCCCGATCGCGACATGGCAGCTCGGACTTTGACCGTGCCGCCCGACAGCAACAGGTGATCTCTGCGATTCGAGCCCAGAGCGACATGGCGGCGATTACTCGGAACCTCCCCTCGCTCGCAGCTGCGCTCAAGGACTCCTTGAAGAGCGACTTCCCACAACAGGATCTGCCGCTCCTCTTAGACCTCATCGCGCAGATTGACGCTGGGAGCATCCGCAGCATCGTCTTCACACCGCCGACCTACCAGACCGTCGGTTCCGACTCCCGTGGATACATCATCACTCCGGATGTGGCGAAGATCCGCGCAGCCGTGCTCAACGCCTTCGCCGCACAACCAACGAAAGAAGAGCGTGAGGCCGATGCCATTGCCAGGGAGGCGGTACGCATTTGGGTCCTGAATGGCACTGGGCGAATGGGTGAGGCGGGAGTCCTCGCTGCAGCGCTCACCCGGGCCGGACTTGATGCCTCAGCGCCAACTGCGATCACCCCCGGCGAGATCGGCCTGCTCAAGACGCGATTCATCGTCTACAACGGGGCCGAACAGCGAATGCCCGTCTCCCTTGCCTTGCTTGAGCAACTCCTCGGCATGAAGGCGACGTTGATTGACGACCAGACCGTTACGGTCGATGTAGAGATCATTACTGGCGCCGACGTGCCCACCGTCACCCCGTAGGGGCGGCGCCCGGTTTAGTAGATCGGCGTGAGCCAGTGCTTGTAGGCAGGTGCCTTACCGCGCACGGCATCAAAGTAGCGGCTCTGAATTCGCTTCGTCATCTCACCCATCGCCCCGGTTCCAACGGTACGGTGATCAACTTCGATCACAGGAGATACCTGCGCACCAGTTCCTACGAGGAAGATCTCGTCGGCGATGTAGAGCTCGCTGCGGTCTATCTGTCGCTCAACCACTGGGATTCCAAGCTCTAGGGCAATTTCGATGACTCCCGCCCGGGTGATTCCCTCCAGGATGTCATCGTTCGCGCCAGGGGTGACGAGCTTTCCACCACGCACCATGAAGAGGTTCTCGGCGGAGCCTTCCGAAACCTTCCCCGCCTCGGTGAGCACGATCGCCTCATCAAAGCCGTTCAGCCCCGCCTCGCTCTTAGAGAAGGCGCTGTTCACGTAGTTGCCTGCGATCTTGGCCCGCGCTGGGATGGCTAGGTCAGAGGTGCGGCGCGTGGCGACGGTTGCGCAGCGGATCCCCGTCGCGGTGTCGATGTAGTCACCGAACGGGACAGAGATGACGTAGAGATCATTCTCTAGGCCGTGAAGCTTGACGCCAATCGCCTTTGTGCTCTTGTAGACACTTGGCCGAATGTACACGTCCTCTTTGAACCCATTACGCTTGAGTAGCTCGACCACGATCCCTTTCAGCACCTGCACATCTGGGAGTGGATTCATGAGCAAGATCTTGCAAGAAGAGCGCAGCCGCTCCAGGTGCTCGGTGACCTTCAGCGCGTAGAGCTGCTGCTCGTCCGCGTTCCAGTAGGCGCGAATCCCTTCAAAGGTGGCCGTGCCGTAAAGGAACGCGTGCGTCATCACGCTCACCTTCGCATCGGCCAACGGTCGGAAGTCGCCCTCTAGGTATGCGAGTATCCCGTCGTGTTCGTGGCCTGCGCTCTCTGCCATGAAGCCCTCCCCTACCGGATCCTAGCCCTGGTGCTGCGGTGCGTACGGCAAGAGCGCCATCTGCCGAGCGCGCTTGAGCGCTCCGGTGACTTCACGCTGATGCTGCGCGCAGGTGCCGGTCTTGCGACGTGGCTCAATCTTGGCGCGGTCCGAAAGATAGCGGCGGAGACGATTGATCTCCTTGTAGTCGATGTAGCCCTGCTTGTCGCTGCAGAACGAGCAGACGCGGCGTCGTCGCCCTGCGCCGAACTTGTCATCACGCTTCTTGAATCGCTTTGGTGCCTCAGGCATGGTGTGCTCCTCTCAATTCGATGTTGTTGGGTTTAGAACGGAAGGTCGTCGAGATCGCTCGGCGCCGACTGGCTGCTCTCCTCTGGAGCGCCCTGGCTCGGCCCAGCCGACCTAGGCGCCCGTGGAGCGTTCGGATCAGCGTCAGGGTTTCGGTCAACGATGACGACTTCGCTCGCGAGGATGTCGAGCGCGACGCGCTTCTCCCCCTCTTTCGAGTCGTACAGGTCAACCTGCAGACGACCCTCGGCGTAGACTTTGCGCCCCTTGCGGAGCCACTCAGCCAGCTTCACCGATCGCTCACCAAACATGATGACGCGATACCAGGTGGTCTTATCTTCCCAGTCACCACCAGCAGCCTTGCGGCGCTCGTTCGTGGCAACACGCATCTCAAGGCGCGGCTTGCCATCGGCGGTGTACTTCAGCTCTGGGTCGGCACCAAGGTTTCCGATGATGCTGATCTTCGCGAACGACATGGACTACTCCCCGTCGGCTGCAGCGGCTGCTGCAGCTGCGGCGGCGATTTCGCCCTCGGTGTCATCGGCGTCAAGCTCGAGTCGCGCCGGCGTACCACCATCAAGGTTGAAGTCGCGAAGTGCGGCGGCACCCTTACGCTCGTCGCGGATCACCAGGTGACGGAGCACCTCTTCGGTGATCAGGAGCACGCGCTCAATCTCGGCGATTGCCGATGCGGCAACTTCGAATACGTAGATCTGGTAGACGCCGTCCTTGGCGTGATCGATCTCGTAGGCCATGCGGCGGCGGCCCCAAGCGACGTCCTTGAGGATTGTTCCGCCCTGCTCAGTGATGGAGCGGGTGGTGCGCTCGAAGATCGCCTTCGTGCGCTCTTCCGTCACATCGGGACGGAGAATCAACATGAGCTCATAGCGGCGCATTGGCCACTCCTTCCTATGGATTCGCCCCGGTGCGCCCTACGCGACTTGCGTAGTGGGCCGGAGCCGAAAGGCAGCCGTGAGTGTAGCAGGGGGTGCGGGGGGCTTCAACGGTGGGAAGTTGGAGGCGACGGCCGGATTCGAACCGGCGAATAGGGGTTTTGCAGACCCCCCCCTTAGACCACTTGGGTACGTCGCCCTGTGTGTGCTGGCTGCCCCTCGAGGATTCGAACCTCGGTTCACGGATCCAAAGTCCGCTGTCCTACCACTAGACGAAGGGGCAACGACCCCTCGAGTCCCCAAATGAGGGAGTGGAGCGGAAGACGGGACTCGAACCCGCGACCTTCACATTGGCAATGTGATGCTCTACCAACTGAGCCACTTCCGCGCCGGTCAACCTTTAGTGGTGCCGAGAGCCAGATTCGAACTGGCGACACCGCGCTCTTCAGGCGCGTGCTCTACCAACTGAGCTATCTCGGCCCGACGCCCGCAGCCACGCGAGCGTACGCACCAACGGCGGCAAGGATACCCTCCCCCGCCGAGGGGCGCAACGAGGCACCCAGGGGGAGGCTAAAGGGGGTGCTGGTGGGCGGTGAGGGGCTCGAACCCCCGACCCCCTCGGTGTAAACGAGGTGCTCTACCAACTGAGCTAACCGCCCGGGCGCGGCTGCGGCCCTTGGCCGTCAGCAGACAAGATGTGGTGCCCAGACCGGGACTTGAACCCGGATGACTTGCGTCATACGCCCCTCAAACGTACGCGTATACCAATTCCGCCACCTGGGCACAGGTGCTGGTATCGAGGAAGGGACTTGAACCCATACGTCCTTGCGGACACTGGCTCCTGAAGCCAGCGCGTCTGCCAATTCCGCCACCTCGACCCGTTCGAACCCCCTAATC
>NZ_JBBAWK010000015.1:1570-24042 GCF_040397215.1 Candidatus Limnocylindrus sp. | reverse complement strand
CTCCCCACGCCGACATCCTGCGACTACAAGGGCTCTGACACCGCTGGGGATCACAACCGGAAGTCACCGGGCATGGACGCGGTTACCTACCACTTCCCTGCACTGCTCCCCACACCCGAGGCGAAGAATAGCCACGCCGGCCCCGACTACGCCCGCATAAACCGGGAGGGCTCCGGTGGGCATGATCTCGTCACCGCAATCTCACTCCTCCCGACACCAGCCGCGCAGGACGGTAACGGCGGTGGGCGCTACAGCAGCGAAGGGCACCAAACCACGCTGCCCGGTGAAGCACGGCTAATCACTAAGGAGAACGATGCCGCATCAGAAGGAAGACCCAGCGACTACGTTCTGCTTCCCACACCCAACGCGAGCGACTGCACGGGCGGTGGCGCCCATCCAGATGCCCGTGAAGGCCACAGTCGGCAACTCATTGACTTTGCGCTACTCGCAGGGTCAACCGCTTGGGGTAAGTACGAGCCCGCTATCAGAAGGTGGGAGCAAATCGTCGGCCCCGCTCCTGCGCCAACAGAGCCGAACCGGAACGGCAACCCGCGCCTCTCAGCCGCATTCTCCGAATGGTTGATGGGCTGGCCGCAGGGCTGGGTCACCGACCCAGACATCGGCATCAGCCGCAACGACCAGTTGAGGATCGTCGGCAACGGCGTTTGCACTCAGCAAGCCATCGCGGCGCTGCGATATCTGCTGGCGGTCAGCGTATGAATCTCTGCGAATGCGGCCACCAGCCCGGCGACCACCACATGAACTTCGGTGTCTGCGGAGCCGAAGAGCAGACCCTGTGGGGTCCAGCCCGCTGCACATGCCCGAAGTACGAATTCCAAGGAGATAGCTGATGCGTATCCGTTCGACCAAGCCGGAGTTCTGGCGCAGTGAGCGCATCGCGTCGGTGTCATGGGATGCCCGACTGGTTCTCAAGGGCTTGGAGTCCTATGTCGATGACAACGGAGTGGGTAAGGACGACATCGCTTTGATCGTCGGAGACATCTTCTCTCGCGACATGCTCGCGAACCCTCGCGAGACTGTCGCGAGGGTGTCCGAAGCCATTTCCCAGCTTTCCGAAGCCGGTCTTTTGTGGCGCTACGAGGTCGAAACGACCCGACTGCTCTACATCGCGTGGTGGGAGTCGATCCAACGCATCGACAAGCCGGGCAAGGGGCGTTTCCCCAGGCCAGACGGCACATTGGGTTACGGCGAATCAGAAATTCGCGAGAGTGTCGCGAAATGTCGCGAGAGTGTCGCGCCTGGAACAGGGGAACAGGGGAACAGGGGAACAGGGGAATCTTTGGTTACTTATGTAAGCGGCGAAATTGACGAAGCGCCGGCCAAGCCGACGCCACGCAAAAAGGGCACAAGGATCACAGACCCCGACTGGATGCCCCAACAGAAAACCGTGGATCGCATCAAGGCCGCCTTCCCTCGCATCAGCAGCGACCAACTACGCAACGAACACGAACGGTTCATCTGCTGGGCTACCGGCTCCGCATCGGCGAACGCCGTGAAGTTGGACTGGGAAGCGACGTGGTCCGGGTGGATGCGCCGCGAACTCGTCAAGGCGACGCCAACCCAAATCGGCACGAACGGGAAGACCCACAAACTTCGGGCGCTGGCCGACTTGGCCGCAGAGGTCCGCGAAATGGAAACCACCAACGGAAGGGCACTCGAAGCATGACCACCATCTCCGAAGCCATTGAAGTGATGGGCGTCGTCGCGGCCTGCCACCACCGAACCGCACCGCGCATGGATGACCGGGAAGTCGTCTTGGTGACCGCTGAGATCTGGGCAGAACTCTTCGAGGTCTACAACCTGTCGAAGGACGACTTGGTAGCCGCGGTCAAGAAGCGTGCCCGCGGTGCCCCAGATGCCCCAGAGCCGGCCGAGATCATCGCGATGGCGCGGGAGATCCGGCGGGAGCGGGCCGAACGTGAAACCACCGAAGAACGCGAAGCCCGCGAGGACGCGTGGGATGCGAAACTGTTGGCGCAAAACAAGGCGCGGTTAGCGGCCCTGGTCGATCCCGTGGCTGCCACAAAGGCGATTCGGTGAACGGCCAAGACTTCCTCGACGGGTATCGCATCGGCCTAGGCGAAGCAATCAGCAGCATCGAAACCGTCGCCGACAAAGTCCCCGAACTGTGCAGCCCCGAGGAAACCGAAGCGATCCTGCGCGCCATCGCCTCAGGCCTGCGCACCATCAGCGCCAGCGCCGCCCTGGCCGAGGAACAGCCATGAACATCCCCGAGCAGATCGGCGACCCCGACAGCCCACTCGTCCACGACGCCCTAACCCGGGGCTGCGACCAATGCCACGCACCCATCGGCTCGCTCTGCACCAAACGGGGCGGCATCCACCACGACCTCCAAGGCAGGGTCATCCACATCGGCCGCATGGGGGATCAATGACGTACACGCGCCGCGACATCGCCGTCATCGCCTACGCCCTTGGGCTACTCACCGGCATGATCGTCGCCTTCGCTAGCTGCTCCCCGACACCCGAAGCGCCCGTAGACCACAGCATCTCGACAGGAGCCGACCGATGACCGAATGTGGACGCTGCGGAGCGAAAGCGCACAACACCTTCCTCTGCCGGGAATGCATCACCACCGCGCAAACCATCCTCGCCGACCTACCGTGGTGGCTTGACCGGCTCACCGAAACCGCCACCGGCCAAACCCGCATGGCCGACAATGGTGGCCGGCGCAGCGCACGACGCAAAGACCTCGACGGTGACTCGGAACTCGCCGCCTGCATCGAACTACTGCCGAAGGCCGATGACTTGGAGAAGGCCCGTAAAGCCCGCCAAAAGCAATCCTTAGCCCACGCGGTGGCTACCGGAGGGGTAAACCTTCGGGCGAGCGAATTGCTCGCTGAGATTGCCGACAGCTTGAGTTACTGGTGCCGGGTGCTGTGCGAACAACGCGGCCTGCACTACGAGCCCAGCCCGCTACCGGCAACGCACGGCGCGAACCACGCCCGGTGGCTACGCGTCAACGTCGGGGCCATCGCAGGCTACGAAGACGCCGCCGACATCGTCGGAGATCTCGAAACCCACCTCGAGGACATCGTGAAGGTCATCAACAGGCCGATCCGCTGGTGGCATCTCGGCCCATGCCCCGGATGGCGTGACGACCAGCCCTGCCTGACGGAACTGCGAGTACCGGCAGAGTCTGACGAAGTTCACTGCCGGCGCTGCAAAAACACCCACACCGTCCAACTGCTCCTCCTGGCCAAGAAAGCCGAAGCAGAAGCCAACACCATGACCCGCAAACAACTCACCCGCTACAACCGAGAACTCCCCGCAGAGTTCCAAGTGCCACCCCGAACCCTGCAACACTGGCTCGACACCGGCCGCCTCACCGCCACCGGAACTGAAGGCGACCCGCTGTATTCCTGGATGGATGTGCGCCTACTCATGCTCACCACGAAACACGCAGGCAAGTCAGCACCCAAAAAGTCGGGATGAAATGCTAACCTGACAAGCGATGCCACTCGTTTGGCAAGAATCCTTTAACCGCACGCCCAAATTACGCCTCGACTGCCCACGCATTCGGGGCGTTTTGCATTCCCGAGAACGGAGAATCGCCGTGACCGATGTGCCTGAAGAAGTTACCGAAGAGGTAACCGAGGCCGCCCCCGTCGAAGAACTGGCCGTCGAGCCCCAGGCCCACAAGCCCAACCTGCTGCACACCATCATCAACAACCCGGTGTGGCTGGCCCTGCTGTTCCTCACCGCCATCGTCCTCGCCCTCATCATCCTCGCCTAACCCTGATGGCCGTCGTCCGCAACACCACACGACGCAACCGGCACCGCCGCATCATCGCCAAAGGCAAGCCACCCTGCCACTGGTGCGAACAAGACATCAACTACGACGCACACCACCTTGACCCACTGGCCTACCAAGTGGATCACGTCATCCCGCTGAACAAAGGCGGCATCGACGAGCTGCACTACCCCGACGGAACGACCCAGAAGGTCGCATCACATCGGGCATGTAACCGAGCGAAGAGCGACAAGATCATGCTCCCGGCTGGGGCAAGCTACATCACCCAACGGAGATGGGCATGAAGGCAGCACTGCTCGCCATCGCCCTACTGTTCACCACCCCGACCGCAGTCGCTCACGCCGCCGACGAACAAGGATTCCTCGACACCATCGCGGCCCTCGGATACACCGACACCGCCGATGCGATCAGTGCCGGCTACACCGTCTGTGCCATGAACCGGTCAGTCGGCCAAAGCCTCACCGAGCGGATCCTGCGCCGCATCCTCAACAGGGCCGCCGATGCCCAGGATGCCGAGAACGCTGAGCCGTTCGCCGAGGCCGCCATCGACTATCTGTGCCCACGCGTCTGATCTTCTGCGATGTGGGTGGGGGGGGCCGACCGGGCGTCCCCGCTGGTGCCGCTCCAGGGCATAGGCCAAATATCTCCCCACCGTTTTCCTCTCCAACCCCCAACCGCCAAGGAGGTGCCTGATGGCCGCTGTACGTCAAAGATTGCGCTCTGTGAAGACCGGCGAACCGACCCCGAAGGCTGCCCCGGCACGCAAGACTGTCGCCCAGGCGGCGAAGTCGGGTCAGCAGCGGGAGCTGCTGGTGGCGATGCGCGATCGGATTGCCGAAACCTTGTCGGGTGATTGCCCGCCCCGGGATTTGGCTTCGCTGTCGAAGCGGCTGCAGGACATCGCCAAGGACATCGCGGCCCTAGACGCCACGGTCGCCGCGCAGTCCTCCGCCGAGCTTGATGACTACGACAACACTTTCGACCCCGCGGCTATCTGAGGTCGCCCGACATTTGGTGATCCCCGAGGGGATTGTCACGTCGGTGTATCCGAAGATTGAGAAGCGGCTGAACGAGGCCGGCGTCTTCTTCGATGTGTGGCAGCAGGGTTGGGGCAAGGTTGCGCTCGGCTGTCGGGCGGACGGTAAGTTCGCGGCCACGATCGGCGGGGTGGTCGCTTCGGTTCCCCGCCAGGTGGGCAAGACGTTTACGATCGGCCATTTGTTGATCGGTTTGGCGTTGGAGTATCCCGGGGTGCGGGCGATTTGGACTTCGCACCATAACCGGACGACGACGAACACGTTCCGGTCGTTTCAGGCGATGGTGGGCCGCAAGTCGATTGCCCCATTGTTGGCGTCGAATGGGATCCGCACGGCGAACGGTGAGCAGGAGATCCGGTTCGCTAACGGTTCGATCATCATGTTCGGTGCCCGGGAGTATGGCTTTGGCCGCGGCTTGGACCGCATCGACATGATCGTTTTGGATGAGGCGCAGATCCTGTCGATCAAGGCACTTGAGGACATGGTTCCGGCGATGAACCAGGCCCGCAATCCGCACGGCGGTTTGTTGGTGTTCATTGGTACGCCGCCGCGGGAAACCGATCCGGGGGAAGTTTTCTCGGAGAAGCGCCACCAGGCGTTGTCGGGAAAAGCCACGAATCAGGTGTACATCGAGATTTCGGCTGATGAAGATGCCGACCTTGATGACGAGTCGCAGTATCCGAAGATGAACCCGTCGTTCCCGGCGCGGACTTCGTTGGAGTCGATGCTGCGGATGCGGGAGAACCTTCCCGACGAGGATTCGTATCGTCGGGAGGCGATGGGGATTTGGCCGAAGGTGTCGCATCATGTGGCGGTGATTTCGCCGGCGGTGTGGCGGGATTTGAAGGCTGTTGGCCCCCAGGCCGATGTGTCCCCGGTGGCGTTCGGTGTGGACATGTCTCACGGCCTGCAGATTTCGGTGGTGGGTTCGTGGCTGTGCGGGGAGAAGATCCACACCGAGGAGGTGTGGGCCGGTGATGATGTGGCTGCGGCGGTCGAGTGGATCGCTGCGGGCGCGAAGCGGCGCATCCCAGTTCTGATTGACGGCTATTCCCCGGCCGCCCAGATGATTCCTGAGTTGTCGTCCCGTGGCGTGAAAGCGAAGCGGACGACGGCCGGGGATATGACGAAGGGCTGCCTGATCTTTGAGACCCGCGCTAACGCTGGCACGCTGTCGCATTCGGGTCAGCCTCAACTCGCTGCGGCGGTGGCTGGGGCCCGTAAACGTCCGATTGGTGATGCGGGCGGGTGGGGTTGGGATCGCCGCGATGCCACGGTGACCATTCATCCGTTGGTGGCGGCCACGTTGGCGTTGCTGTCGGCGTCATCGACCAGGGCCCCGACTAACGGCCAACGTATTTCAACCCGGAGAGGGGCTGTGCTGTTGTGATCACCCCTTATTCCGATAATGGTGTGCTTTCCTCGGCTTATACGACCGGCGAGTTCATGGCGATTCATTTGCCTGGCCTGTCGTATGACGAGGATCGGCTGCTGAATCATCTGTTGCAGCAGTTGCATGACCGCACCCCGAGAAACTTGTTGCGGGCCTCGTATTACGACGGCCGGCGGGCCATCAAACAGGTGGGGACGATCATCCCGCCGCAGTACTACAACCTGGGTTTGACTTTGGGCTGGTCTGCGAAGGCCGTCGATGTGTTGGCGCAGCGCACCAACCTCGACAAGTTCATTTGGCCTGACGGCGATTTGGACTCGCTGGGCTTCACCGATGTGTGGGAAGCGAACTATCTGCGCTCGGAAGCCAACTCGGCGTTTGTTGCTTCGCTGATTCACGGTGTTTCGTTCTTGGTGAACACCAACGGCGACACGAATGAGCCCACGTCGCTGATCCATGTCAAGGATGCGATGTCGGCGACGGGTGATTTTAATCAGCGGACCCGACGCATGGACAACCTCCTGTCGGTGACCGGGTGGGATCAAGAACTGGGCTATCCGACCGAGATGGCCCTGTATTTGGATGGGGAGACGATCACCGCCCACCGTGAGGATGGTGTGTGGTCGGTAGACAGGATGTTCCACGACTACGGCGTCCCCGTCGAAGCGTTGGTTTACAAGCCGCAGGTGCGCCGGCCGTTCGGCTACTCAAGGATTTCCCGGCCGGTGATGTCGATTCATGACCAGGCGGTGCGGACGTTGATCCGCATGGAAGGCCACGCCGACGTGTACTCGTACCCAGAGATGTGGATGTTGGGTGCGGACGAGAAGGTGTTCCGCAACGCTGACGGGTCGATCAAACCGGCGTGGCAGGTCATGCTCGGGCGTATTAAGGGCATCCCCGATGACCCTGACGCGGATCCGGCGTTGGCGCGGGCCGACATTAAGCAGTTCCAGGCGCACAGCCCGCAGCCGCACATTGATTTGTTTCAGCAGCACGCCAACAACTTTTCGGGCCAGACGAACATTCCGGTCACCGAGCTGGGTGTGCAGGCCCGGACGAACACGACCACGGCTGATGGCACTGATGCGGCGGATCGGGCGTTGGTTCGCACCGCGGTTGATGCGATGGAGAACTGGACGCCATCACTGAACCGGTCGATGTTGCGGGCCCTAGCGATTCAGAACGGTTTGTCGTCGGTGCCGCGTGACTGGTGGACGATTGATGCGAAGTGGCGGCCGGCGGAATGGTTGACGAAGTCCGCCCAGGCCGACGCGGGGATGAAGCTGATTTCTGCTGTGCCGTGGCTCGCCGACACCGAAGTCGGGTTGGAGCTGCTCGGTTTGGATGAGCAGCAGATCGCCCGGGCCATGTCGGAGAAGCGCCGGGCGTCGGTGACCACACTGCTGTCGCGGATGCCCACCACCCAGCCCCGGCCTGTGACCCCGGTGACCGATGCCGGTATCGGCGGCTGAACGCCGGTTCATCCTCGACAATCTTGTCGGACTGGCCGAGGCCGACATCAGGAAGCTGTGGAAAGCAGCCGAGCTACAAACCGATGTGGCTTTCGCCGCCTACATGACCCAAGCCTTCCCCGCGCTCGTCGATCCGTATCAGCAGATGGCTGCCCAGTTGGGTGCGACGTTCTTTGAGGCCGACTTCCCGACGATCACCACCCCGGCCGTGCAGGCACCGCCACTACCTGTCGAGCAGTTGACGAAGTCTGTCGGCTGGGCGTTAGGCGCTGAAGGTGTTGCGGCGATTGACCGCATGATCGGTACGACGCAGCGCGCCATCTACGACGGCGAACGCGACACCACCGCGCTGAATGCGACGAAGAACCGGATGAAGTGGGTGCGGGTCGCCCGGCCTGACGCCTGCGCGTTCTGCCGGCTACTTGCGTCCCGGGCGGCAGCAGCAGACGGCCAATACAAAACCGAGCAGAGCGCACGCTTCCGGGCTGACGGCAAGAAGTATCACGACGACTGCCGGTGTACTGCGAAGGCTATTCCTCGCGGCGAGGATCCGATGGATTACCTGTCGGCAACGGAGCCGCAGTTCGCCGACCTGGCGGCGCAGTGGAGCAACGAATACGACAAGGCCCGCGGCGCAGCCAGCTCCGGTGACCCAAAGAAGATCCTCGCCGAGTGGCGGGCCTTCAGTCCCGAAATCCGCTAGACCCCACAATCCTCCCCGACCAAACGGTTTGGGGTCACTTCCGAAATGGGAGAACCGCTATGTCCGATGTAACGACCGCCGAGGTAACCGAACCGGTAACCGAGGACAGCACCACCACCGATGCCCTCCAGCTCCCCGATGATCACCCGTTGGTGAAAACCCTTGCAGCGCAAAAGTCCGCCATCAAGGAGCTGAAAGCCAAAGCTTCCCGCCTCGATGAGATCGAAGAGGCGCAGAAGTCTGAGGCCGAGAAGGTCGCCGACCGGTTGGCGAAAGCCGACACCGAGGTGGCCGGGATCCCGTCGAGGGTGTGCGAAGCACTCAAAGTCCATCTGATTGCGATTCACGAGATCGCCCCGGAGGACGCAGAGCTGTTCTTAACGGCCACCGACCCGGAAACCCTGCTGAAGCAGGCTGATCGGCTGGTCGGCCAGTCGGGCAAACGCAAGAACATTGTTCCCCGCGAGGGGCGCACACCCAATCAAAGCCTTGTCGATCCGACGCGGGATTTCCTGCGTTCGATCAACGGGCAGTAACCCCAGTTAAGGAGTATCAAAATGGTTGCTTTGCAAAGCACCGACCTGTTCCTGCCCACCAACATCGCGAATGGCATCGTGGAGCGCACCAAGACGGCATCGACCGTCGCCGCGCTTTCCGGCCAAGAGCCGATGCGTTTCGGCAACGTCAACATCATCACCTTCGATGAGGATCTGTCCGCGGAGTTCGTTGAGGAGTCCGAGCACAAGAGCAGCGACGAGGCCCGCCCGGCTTTCGTCACCGCCGTCCCCCACAAAGCGGTCGTGCAGATGCGGACCTCGGATGAGTTCAAGTGGGCCGACGAGGACTACCAGCTCGGCATCCTCGCCAAGTATCAGGAGAAGTGCGCCCGCGCCATCTCCCGTGCCTTGGATTTGGGCCTGTACTACCGGCTCAACCCGCGGACCGGCACCGAGATCACGTCGTGGACGAACTACCTGAACACCACCACGAAGCGGGTTCCGGTTGGCGCAAACGCCGACATGGACTTCGAGGCCGCCGCCGGCAAGGTCATCGCCGATGGCTACCCGGTGAACGGTGTGGCGTTCGACCCGTCCTACGCCTGGACCCTCTCGACCGCCCGCTACGCGGACGGCCGCAAGAAGTACCCGGAACTTGGCCTGGGCAACGGCATCTCAACCTTCGAGGGTGTCAACTCGGCCACCAGCTCCACGGTGTCCGGTAAGGCCAAGGATGGTGACGCCACCGACAACGGTGTGAAGGCCATCCTGGGCGACTTCCAGGGCGGTATCCGCTGGGGCATCCAGAAGTCCTTCCCGTTCCGCATGTTGGAGTTCGGCGACCCGGACAACGCCGGGCGCGACCTCGCCGGTCACAACGAACTCCTGTTCCGCACGGAGATTGTGTACGGCTGGTACGTCTTCTCCGATCACTTCGCGGTCATCGAGGGTGCCCCGTCGCCCAAGGCTGCTGAGCCCGCCAAGGCTGCCAAGTAAGCAACCGTTGAAGCGGGGCCCAGGTGATCCTCGGGCCCCGCTTTGCGGGAGACACCATGCCTGCTGTCAGCATCGGCCCCGAAGACCTTAAGCCGTTCGCACCAGACATCCCACCTGACAAAGCTCAGGCGATGTGCGACGACGCGATGGCGCTTGCCGCTTTCTATGCGCCGTGCATTTTGGATCCCCGTTTTGAGTATGAGGCCGCGGCGACGGCGATTATTCGTCGGGCAATCCTGCGTGCTAACGAAGCCGGCACTGGGGCGATCACGTCGCAAACCGCCGGTGTGTTTTCGGTGGGTATTGATTCCCGGGTCGGCCAGAACGGCATGTTCACCGACAAGGAGATCGAACAGCTTCAGTTGATGTGCGCTGATCCGAACGCCGGCAAGAACGGTGCGGGGACGGCGTGGGGCTACGACACCATTCCGACTGGGACGGTGCAGCAGCACGCCGAAGTGTGTTGCAAAACCTTCAACGAACCTCACTGTTCGTGCGGGGCGAACCTCACCAAAACGGGACAGCCCCTGTGGGATGGCTACGCGTCGTGAGTTTGTTCCCGCTGCCGTTCTTCTGCCTGCATGAGGCTTACACGCCAGGCGAGGAGGACGGCCACGGCAACACCACCCCGGGATGGTCTGATCCGGTTGAGGTTCCGTGCATGTGGTGGCCTTTGAACTCGGAGGAGCCTGCGGGCCCACCTACGGGTTCTGATCGGGTGGTCGGTGAGTTGGCCCTGGTGGTCAACGTGGCCATCCCGATAGATCACCGCGACAAGTTCACCGTCAAAGACCAGGTGTTTGAGGTCAACGGGCTCGCCAAGAACTACGACTACGGGTCGTTTGGTTTCGCCCCGAATCGCAAAGTCATCGAACTGAGGATGGTGCGGTGACGATCCGATTCAAACGTAACGAGGCCGGGTTCAACGCCCTGCGTACCTCGCCTGTCTACAAGGCGATGCTCAAAGGGCACGCAGACCGGATTGAGGCGGCCGCCAACGCGATCCCCTCAACGACCACCCCGGCCGCGACCGAACCGTATTACGAAACCTACGACGCCAGCGATGAACGCCGGTCCCGTTACCGCATTGCGACGGCCAACCTTCGCGCACAGCGCCATGAGGCAAAAACCTTTGCACTGAACCGGGCCTTTAGTAGCGATGCCTGATTTGTTGATGTTCCCCGACATGGATCGGGTGGCCCGCAAGTATCTTCTGGCCGGCCTGGCCGAGCAGGGGATCACCGGGGTCAAGGTTTCGACCCGAATCCCCTCCCCGATGCCCGACTGGTTCATTCGCTGCTTCGCACTTCCGGGTTCGGAGACCACGATGCGAACCCAGTGGGTTCAGGTGATCGTCCAGGTGTATGGCACCGACGACGAGTACACATCGCAGTTGGCGCGGACTTGCGCGGCGGTGATGAGGAACGCTTCCGAAATGGAAGTGGATGTGTTCGACAACGGCGAAAAGCTGTATCTGGTCAGTGAACCCATTGAGAAGAATGGCCCGTTCCCGACCGACGACCCCGACATCCCAGACCGGTCGCTCTACCAAGTGAACCTCGTTTGGAACGTCCAGTCCCAACTGTATTTGCCCTAATCACAATAGTTTCCAAGGAGGAAACCATGACTGCACCAGCCCCCACCGCTCACACTCTGAGCAAGAACACGTTCGTCGGTGTCCCGAAGATCACCGGCGGCATCTTCCTGGTCCCCTCGACCATCGTGCTGCCGACCGACGCAATCACCCCTCGCCCCGATGGGTGTATTCGCCTGGGCGGTGTGTCCGACGAGGGCTACACCTACATGTCGGAGCGCCAAACTGATACGCGCCGCGACTGGAACGGGTCGAAGATTCGCACGCTGACCACCAGCGTCGATGATTCCTTCGAGGTGACGTTCATCGAGTTTCTGAACCCGGACCTCCTGGGTGTGCTGTACGGCCAGGAGAACGTGACAGTGACCCCGCCGTCTGCGGTGACCGGAACCACAATCACGGTGCGTCACTCCACCGAGCAGTTCGAGCACGGTGCTTACATCATCGACACGTTCGACGGCAAGGTCACTCGCCGCCGGGTCATCCCCGATGCTCAGCTCGACAAGATGGATCCCATCGTGGAGCGCAGCTCGGAACTCTCGGTCTACAAGTGCACCTTCTCGATCTATCCCGATTCGCAGGGGTACACCAGCTACGAGTACACGGTGCTCGATGACGCCACCGGGACTCCGGCCCCGATGTCGGCTAGCGAGAAGGCCGCCCAGGCCGATCTCGCTGCGGAGGCCAACAAGGCCGCCGCCGAGCAGGCCGCTACCGATAAGGCCGTCGCAGCGGAGAAAGCCGCCGGCACGAAGTAGCACCACAGGAACACCTCCCCGCGCCGTCAACTCACCTTGGCTCGGCGCGGGGAGGCTTCCATCACCAGCCAAGGTGAGCCAAGGTGACAGCAATGCCGAAAGACAAGCCCGAAACCGATCAGCCAAAGCCCGGTGACACCGACTTCAACTGGTCTGCCCTGTACGGCACCGACGAGCTGTACGTTCACACCTTCCCGAACGGGACCGTGGTGGCGTTGAAGCCGTTTTCGTCAATCTTTTCGAAGACGTGGTTGTACAAGATCCGTTCGTTGAAAACGAATGTGGATGTGGAGTTAGCGGCGTTGGACCGCGGTTCCTGCCCGCAGGCCCGCGCCGTCCTCGAATCCCTAGACGACACTGAGGGTGATCCGGTAGATGAACTGTGGGCGGCCTGGTCAACTGCGGACACGAAGAACGCTGACGGCGAAGGGTTGTCGGCGGGAAACTGATGTGGCTGGCCGATCAGGTGGCCGGCCCTTTGGCTGATGCGCTCGACCGTGATCTTCGTTGCGACGGTATCGAGTTTGATTCGTTGGGGTGGCGCGGCCTGTGGTCGTACATCGTTGCGGCCCCGCCAGGTACGGCGATTTATCACGCCCGCAATGAGGGTTGGACGATTGCCGACCATATTGCGGCTGAGCAACTGTACGAGCTTCGCAAGTTGGCGTGGCGTTACACGGCTTTGCATTTCAAGCGTGGCGCGGATCAGCCGTTCCCCGAGCAGATTCCGCGTCCTGGGGTTGCGGCCCCGGAGCGGTATGACGGGCCGACGTGGGAGACCGCGACCATTGAGGAACTTGTTTCGCCGGAAGTACTGGAACTGCTACGAGGTTAGAGGAGGTGAGCCATGCCGGAGTTAGGAACAGCATGGTTGACACTCGCGATCTCGACTGAAAACGCCGAGCGGGATATCAAGCGTGCGTTGAATCGGGCGGATGGAACCGCCGCCGGCCGTAAAGCCGGTCAGCAGTTTTCGGCCGGTGCCTCGCAGGGCCTTTCGGGTCTTCCAAGCAGCATTTCGGGGAAGATGGCGTCGGTCGGGGCGTTGGGTGCGAAGGCTCTCGGCGGGGCTTTGACGTTGGGTGTTGCCGCGGTGGGTACTGCGGTGACCGCCACTTTGGGTGCGGCGTTGTCGAAGGGCTTTGACCGGCTCAAGAGCATTGATGATGCGAAGTTCAAACTGAAGGCGTTGGGCAACTCTGCCGAGGATGTCCAATCCATCATGGATTCGGCGTTGGCGTCGGTGAAGGGCACTGCTTACGGCCTGGGGGATGCCGCCACCATTGCGGCGTCTGCGGTTGCGGCCGGTGTGGAGCCGGGCCAGAAGCTGACTTCCTACTTGAAGTTGACGGCTGATGCTGCCGCGGTTGCGGGCACAAGCCTCAACGACATGGGCATGATCATCAATCAGGTTCGCACTTCTGGTTCTGCCTACACCGAGGACTTGAATCAGTTGGCGGGCCGGGGCATCCCCATCTATCAGTGGTTGGGTGATGAGGCGGGTGTCGCGGCTAGTGAAGTGAAGAAGTTGGCCTCTGAGGGCAAGATTTCCTCGGAGATGCTCGAGGCGGCCATCCAGAAGAACATTGGTGGCGCGGCTAAGACGATGGGCGAATCGTTTTCCGGGTCGGTGGCGAACGCCCAGGCGGCGTTGGGCCGCTTAGGTGAGGCACTACTGAATCCGGTGTTCAGTGCGGCCCCCGGCGGGATTTCGGGGATCACCGAGGCCCTGGACGGCATGACGGCGTGGATCAACAACAACCAGGGCACCATCGTCACGTTTTGGACGACAATCGGCGATGCCGCCATTGTTACTGCGCAGTCGATTTTGCAGGCGACCGGCGAGATCACTGTGGCGTTTGGGCAACTGGTGGGCGGCCTCGGCAACCTTGAGGGCGGGCTGCTGAAGATTCAGTCTGCGGGCGCACGCCTGGCGGGGAACACTGAAGAGGCCGACCGGCTACTCGCAGCCGCCGAGGTGGCGTTCGGTAAGGGCGAATCCATCAAAGAGGCCGGCGAGAGCATGCTCGGCTTGGCCAGCAACATGGACAATTCCAGGGACAGTCTTCAGGCTTGGGGTCAGGCGGCCCGGGACAACGCCGAAGTGTTTGGTCGCCTCGGCGGGGATGCGGCGGCGGCCAAGGACAGGATCAAGGCTGCATTCGACGAAATCCCGAAGAATGTTCCGATTGACATTCAAACCCCCAACGGGGTTGAGGTGTTGCAGCTTCTCGGTGAACTCGGCGTGAAGATCAACCGGGACAACAAGAAGGAAATCGAGATCACCGCGCCGATGGCACCGGAAGTGCTTACCGCCCTGGAATCGTTGGGTGTGAAGGTGCGCTCCGACAACGGCAAGGTCATCTTGGTTGAGCAGCAGGGCGCGGAGGAGGCGGGTGCGCAGATTGACGCCGCCGCCAACAAGGAGCGCACCGCCAGTATCAGTGTGATCGCCAAGTATGGCGCGGGCATTGTTAACGACCCGGCGATTCAGCAGCAATTCAAAGATGACTTCGCTGCCACTTTCGGGCGGGGCCCGGTGAAGCCTCGCGCCGATGGGGCAATCGTTCCGATGGAGAACGGCGGTTTGCGCCAAATTGAGAAGCCCGACCAGGCCGACATTTATGCGGGACGCGGCGCGGGCACGATCTTCGCCGAGGAGCAGACCGGCGGGGAAGCCTACATTCCGTTGGCCCCGGAGAAGCGTGGCCGCAGCCTGCAAATCTTGGCCGAGGTTCAACGCCTGTTCGGTGTGGGTTCAATGGCTGAGGGCGGGGTTTCCACCGATCAGCCGATAGGTTCTGGCGGCGACCTGTTGAGCAGCCTGCGGGTCGCTGTCACCGATCCGATTGTTAGTGCGCTCAACGGTATTCGTAGCGCCTTGTCGTCGGGCTCGCGGTACAGCGGCGGCTCTTCAATGTCTTCGGCCGGGTTCGATGCGGCCCTGCTTGCGATGGTGCCCAAGGGTGGCAGCTATGACGCCGCCGGCGATCTGTCGAAGGGGCTGGCTGACTGCACTTCCGGCATTGAGGATCTCGTCAACCTCATTGACGGCAAGTCCACGGCGGGCCGCAGCATGGCGACGGGTAATGCCGCCGAGTGGCTGTCCGCTAACGGGTTCATGCCCACTGACACCCCGATGCCGGGCACGTTCCAGGTCGGTTACAACAGCCACCACATGGAGGCGACCCTGCCAGAGGGCACAAACGTCAACTACGGCTCCGATGCCTCGGTGGCTTCCGGCGGTATCGCTGGGGCGACGGGCGCGTGGGCTGCCGAGTTCACCCAACAGTTTTACCGGCCGATGGATGCTTTAGTTTCCTCAAGTGAGGAACTGAACGGCGTTCTGCGGGACCGTATCGCCGCCGAGGGCGACCTGACTTCTATGGCCGCCGACCAGGCCGCTGCGCCGCAGAATCAGGACTTTTCCTCGCTGGGTAGCAGCTTCATGGGCGGGATCATGCAGTCCATCGGTTTGGACGGCAGTGTGTTCTCCAATCCGTTTGAGTGGGCCAATGTGAAGTCGGGGATGGCGTTGGCGAACTGGGGTGGCGGGCTGATTCAAGGATTGTCTGGCGACGGCCCTGCCGCCGGTGGCGGTGGGATGGGAGTTCCCGGCCTCGGCGGTATCGGCGATTTCCTTAAGCCCCTCGGCCCGGGTGTGATGCAACCCCAAACCGCCCCCGACGCCCCACATCAGGGCGGCGGCCAGCCCCCCGGTCCTTCCGTTGTTGTCAACGGGAACCTTGGCGTGAATCCACGCGACTTCACCCAACGTGTTGATGCGGCGCAAAACCAGTCGGTTCGACGCAACCTGAGCGCAGTGAGGCCGCAATGACCCGCATCGAAAAGTTGCAGTTTGATCAGTGGTCGCGGTTCGACACCACCCAGGAAGTGGAGTTGGGCATTGATGAGTGGGTGCGCCCTGACGGCACCCCCATCTATCAGCCCGTCTCGGATCGTCATCCCGGCTGGCAGCGGTTCACAAACTGGTATGACTTGGGGCCGTGGGGCCGGCAGTTGCGCGGCAAGGCCACCAAGATCGTCTATTTGTCGCCGTCCGGTGAGCGGCTGTGGAATCTGGCTGGCGATTGGGCGGGCAAAGAGGGTGTCGTCCTGGGCGAGCAGCTCAAGGGTTCGATGCATATGCCGTTCGATCAACGCTATTCCGGCGGTGCGTATCAGATCGGTGAGGATTTGGAGCGCACCGACTACCGCAAGCGGGTGTTCCAGCTCGGTGTGATCGCCGGGCCGGGCATCAACTTCCTGTCGCGGAAACGTTTCCCCGACAACGAGTTCGCCTACCGCATGTTAGAAGAAAAGTGGTGGTCGGATTGGCCGACGCATCACCGCGCCCCGGCAGGGTTTTGGGGACAGTTCACCCGCACTCACGGCTGGCGGTGGATCCGGGTGCGCCAGGGCGAAGCCAACGACCAAACCCTTGATTTGGATCCGGTGGCCTACGGCAACAACTGCCAAGCCTGGTCGATGACCATTCACGCCGCGTTCCCGTTCTACTCGAAGCGCCCATACACGAAGGTGTGGGTCAACGACGAGGCGAACGCCCTCATCAATGGCCGCAACCACGGGGTCATTCATCTCCCGAACCGCGGCGACTGGGATCAGTGGCCCAAGTTCATCGTCGAGGGCGGATCCCGGCGCGGGGACACGGTCACCATTCAGGACGGCATCACCGACCGCATGGTGGAACTGCCCGAAATCTATGACACCGACGGGGCGATCCTGGTCGATACCGATCCGGCGAAACGCACCCTGACGGCGTCCACCGATCCGGCGGATAACTGGTATTACAAGCTGATCCGCAACTCCGAGGTTTTGGACTATCTGCTTGGTGATGTGTCAAACGCCGATTCGGGTTTGCCGGTTGGCCGGCGGATGCCCGGCGGTATCGGGTTCACATCCCAGTTGCCGAAGAAGGCGACGACGAGTATTCGGGTGACGCACACCAACCCTCGCGGGAAGATCACCGCCATCGTGCCGCAGTGGTACCAGATGGGCTTCGCATGAGTGGTGGCTTTGTCACCCGTCCCGCACGCCCGGATGTCCGGCAGATCACCGAGGGCAACGACGCCATCACGAAGTGGCGGCTGTTGGATGCCCGCCGCCAACTGGTCATTGATTCCAACCGGCAGCGCCCCCTGATCAGGTTGTGGGATAAACGCTTCTCCTATCTGGGGACGGTGTGCGGGGAACGCACCGTTGAGTTCGGCCGGATGATGGACGATTCGGCGACGGGCACGATCTCGTTGGCGTGGTCGGATTGGCTGGCCAATCTGTGCGCCCACGACACCCGGGTCGAAGAGGACTTGCATTTGACGATTGATCCGAACCCGAACAACCGTTCGTGGCGAACCCGCCTGGGCTATCGGGTGTCGGCGGTGCGGGCCGTCAAAGGTGAGGACGGCATCAAAACCGTTGAGCTGGACATCGTGTCGTTGCGGGAGCACGCCAAACATATTCGTATCGCGAACGTGCCTTTCATGCCACCGGAATTCCAGCCGCTCAAGGCGTGGATGTGGATTCAAAATATTCGCTCCGGCCTGGCCTTCACGACTTTCCTGAACTTGGCGAAGAACTACTGGCCGATGTTCGCGGTGCCGTTGTCGTTGATGGATCCGCTGCACTGGGTGACGACCCGGGTGGGAAACATTTCGCCGCTGCATTGGCCGGTCCAGGTGCAGTTCGTCAACCCGATCTTTGACCAGTCGCGGGTGCTGCCCATTGTCAGCAAGTGGGGCGATTTGCACACGGTGGCCGAGCCGCTGATGGATGATGCCGGCGTATGCCTTGTCGATTACATTTGGCTTCCCGAAGATACGACTTCCCCGCACCCGGAGTTGGCCGCGATGGTCGGCGAGGAAAACGCTCGACCGTCGCGGGCCTGCGTCGTCCTGGCGTTTGAGGACAAGTCTGGGGTGACCGGTTTGACCGGGACCGCCGCGGACGGGGTGATCAACGGTGTCGCTGCCGTCCTCGATGACACGATCACCGAAATCTTCTTCCCGCTCGATGAGAACGGCGACGGCGTCACCGACCCGTATTTTCGCAAGCTGTTGGGTGCGGCTCCGGAAATCCCGTCTTTGGTGTGGCGGGACTGCGAATACTCGGGTTTGACCGCTTCGCAGCACAAGCAGCAGCGGGCCACCTCCCAAACCGTGTACACCGGATCGCATTCGCCGACGTGGCTGAATCAGTCGTTGCAGTTTTTGCAACGGTGGGCGCTCGCCCAGTTGGACACCACCATCACGACCGGGACGACCCAGGACTTCCAGTTGCCCCTGACTTCCGGGCTCAACGAAGTGGTCCAGGGCCAGACCGACGACCTGCTGTTGGCCTACCAGAAGTTCACGAACCCGAAGACCGCAACATGGTTGAACGACTACGCCCTCCTCGAGGGGTTTGAGCAGGGCAACGGCTTCGCCTACGTCGTAGCCTCGGCGCTCACACTGCGACAGGGACTCTTCAAGCGGTCCCCGAAAGTGTCGTTCACGATGCAGGCCCGGGATGGTGAACCGTGGTGCTACGGCTACGACTACACCATCGGGGATCGCGGCCTGTTCGAGATCGACTACATCTATTACACCGAGCAGATCCGCGGCATCAAGTGGCGGTATGACGAATCGACAGCGATCCGCGCCGAACTGACCATCGGCAGGGATCGCGACCAAGATCCGTTCGAAGCGGGGATGAAAGCGTTGGCGGACGGCTGGAACGCCATCGGGTCACTCATCGGCGGCACGGCGGTCGCGGAGTGAGCCAGAAGGAAAGAATGTCGGCGGCGATGCGAACCTACGCCGACGCCCTGGAGTTCATCCCCGGCCCGACCGGCGACATGATCTATTTGGATGCGAAAACACGGTTGGGTATCGCCTGGCATTTAGCCCGCGCTGTCGGTGAGGATGCTGTCATTAAGCGCCGGCCGATCCCGGCGAGGCCCGGGCAGATGGCCGGAATGATCCAGTGGGTTCCCCTCGACGCCCCCGACGACCTTCCCGACGAGACGACCGCATTCGGTCCTGTCCCCGACGCCCAAGACTTACATGATGCGCTGCCCTGGCACGTCCGAACCCACATTCAAGGGAGCTTCAAGTGACCGCACCCATCCCCGGCGATCCCGTATACCTGGGATCGTTCCTCGCCAACACCCACTGGTACGGCGTGGTCGGTGACGGTGACACTCCGGCGATGCAGGTCGCCACGATGGAGGCGGTCGGCCAAGACGCGGTGGTGTGCCTCGATGCGTTGAAAGGCGACACCGGGGAGAAGGGCGACCCCGCCGAGATCGTGCAGATGCAGTACGACCCGCTCGTCAACAAGCCGTCCGATCTGCCCACCGATTTGAACAACTCCAGCGATGTGGGCAAAGCGTGGTGGGTGGACAACCTCGTCTATGTGTGGGCGGGGGATCACTACGAGGCGAAGGCGATGGGCTCACCGGGCCTGCCCGGGGAAACCCCCCACATCACCACCACCATGGAGCTACTGCCCCCCGAAGGGGAGTCGGTGGTGGAGCAGTCCGGCACATCACTGAACCCGCACCTGAACTTCAAGCTGGCCGCCCCCCGCGGCCCCACCGGCCCTGCCGCCGCCATCGTGCTGGCTGAGGACTACGACAACACGTTGCCCCCACTGGGCGGGCAGGTTGTCACCTGGAACGACAAAAAGGATTTGTGGGAGCCCAGCGACTTCGCGGCGAAGCAGCCCCGCCTCTACTCGGTACCCGAAGCGGCGTTCATGGACTTCACCGGCATGACCCAACGCCACACCATCTTGAGCTTCACCATTGAGGCCCAGGACTACGACTGGGTGCCTTACGTCCACGGCCACATCAAAGCGTTCGGTGTGGAGCTGGGCGACTCCGACCCGATGACCATCGGCTGCGAGGTTCGCATCGGCGATCCGACCGCCGGCACATTGGTGGCCCGCTCGCACGGCACCACCGCCAACTGGACGACGGTATCCCCGCACTTCTCCTCAAAGGGAGATCCGACGACGGCGGTCGCCCCCGACAACGGGGTGGCAACAATCCGGGCCGGGGCAGAAGCAACATTCTCAGTGAACCTTGTCAACGACGGCTTCCTCGGGGTCTACAGCTACACCAAGGCCGGTTCGCAGTTGACCATCGTCACGTTCCCGCAAAGCTAGATCATGGCCTACACCAGAACCTGGAATGTGCGCGTGCCAATCCGGCCCGGCGACGACGTGGCAACCATGCTGTGGCTGCTCCGCGAATCCGCGGAGACAACCGCCGAATCGTTCCTCCTGAAAGTCACCGAGTTCATTGACCTCGGTGAAGTGAAGCCCGAAGACATTGATCCTCGCGGGGTCAAAGCACTCGGCGAGGACTACAAACACTGTCGCTTCCGGGCCTACCGGGTGGTCGCTGAACGGCCCGTCGATGCCTAAAGCGTTCGACCGAATGCAGTTGTCGGTCACCCACAACCCGATCATGCGGATCACCGAGGAAACCCCGCACACCCCGGACTTCATCAGCCCGTGGCTTGTTGGCCCGTTCGAACTGATCCAACAAATCATCGACGCCCTCATGCAAGGGTTCCACGGCTGGTTTGATCAGACCGGCTTTGATGTCGGGGATTTGGTCGGCCTGGGTTCCACTATCGGTCAGTCGTTGGGCGAGCTGAATGCGGTGGTGCAAAAACTGTTGGCGCGTGCCGTCGCTGGCGTGTTCGCGATTGCCGAAAACTTTTCCACCTACATTTCCGGTTTGTCGCTGGGGTCGAAGTGGAAGCAGTGGTACACCGGCGTCGGGGATGGCCTGCTCGGAATCGCCAACAACTTCGCCCAGTTCTTGGGCGGGGCGGTGAACCGCACAGCGTTCGCCTTGTTTATGTCCCCGGAGGGAGCGCAGCGCACCCTCACCGACACGCAGCGGGTCGGCGTGGTTTTTTCGGTGCCCGCCAACTGGGGCACCACGTCATACAACTCCATTTTGGGCCGCGCTAATTCTGCGGGCACATCGTATGTGTTCGCGAAAATGTCGGCAAACACCGCCGAGATCGGGTTTCTCAAAAGCGGTGCAGTGACTGTCCTCGGGGCGGCCACCGACTTCCGCTTCAAGAACGGTGCCGCCTACTGGCTGGAGGCCGGCATCCCAGGATCGCCGCGAACCTTCCGGCTGTTTGAAAACAACGCCCTGATACTTGAGGCAGTCGATACGGCGGCCGGTTCAATCATCGGCGCAGATAACCGGTTCGCCGGGTTCGCCACGATGTCCCCAAATGCGACAACCCGCCCCGGTGTTGCCGCCGGGTTCGCCCTCTACGACAACGAACCGCAGGCGGTGACCGGCTCCGGGTTCTCCCGCAGCCGCACCCTGAGCACGACCGCGAACCTGTCGAAGGGCGACCAACTGTTCCCGAACGGCTGGTTCGACAAAGTCGATTACGTTACCCCGGACTACACCTACGTCAGCACAGGCAATGCGCTAACTGTCTCGGCGGCCGGCTGGTATCTGGTCAACATCGTTCAGTACGCCTCCGGCGGGATCATCCTCGACGGCGGGCAGGTCCGTTCCACGGTGCGCCGCAACGGCAAAGTCGTTCACGCCGGCCCGCCCACGAACTCCAACCAGACCGTCGGTCAGCAAGGCTTCGACGGCACATTCCTTGTGTACTGCGATGCCGGGGATATTTTGCAGCCCGGCTACATCTCGTCGTGGGATTACAGCGCATTCCTCAAAACCGGGGATGCGGGCAAGTCCACCTACTGGACCGTCAACTTCATGTCCAACACCACACCCCAGGAGGGCGGCACAAATGTCTAACGATGCGGTGATCACAGCAATCGTCAAAGTGGTTGGCGACATGACCGAAGATCAGGTGCGCCGTGTGTTGGCGGCCCGGGACATGGTGCATAGCGGCTCCCCGGTGGGCACGGTGATGCGGGATCCGAAGACCGGTTGCGTTGCCCTGCGGGTCACCGAGAACGGTGTGGCGGTGTGGCAGGTTTCCGCGCCTGCCGGCGACAAGTGGGTGGATATGCAGCCCACCCTGAACGGCTGGACCCAACTACATGACGGGATCACGGAATGACGACTTCACGCCACATGCCGGGCAACGCGGACCTCACCTACTTTTGGGTGCGCTGCCATTTAGCACCGATTGTCGCCGACGTGTCCACCGACACCGACTACAACCCCGGTCTGACCACCATCACCGCGACGGTCATCTTCACCCCACGGTT
>NZ_JBBAWK010000015.1:0-1470 GCF_040397215.1 Candidatus Limnocylindrus sp. | reverse complement strand
TTCTCGTTCTCCAACATCAAGATCGACGGCAAGGCCACCTCGTACACGATCACGGGCGGCACCTTCGAGGCACCGTGGGATCCCGACGAGGTCATCGACCTGCTCGACTGGATGCCACTACCATCCGGGCCGAACGCCACCGGCATCATCCGCGGACCCGAAGGCCCCGCGGGCCCGCCCGGAGAGCCCGGCCCGGCAGGCGGCCCCCCGGGACCAGCCGGAGCCGACGGCGCACCCGGGCCCACCGGCCCAGCCGGGCCCAGCGGACCCGCCGGCCCGCAAGGCCCATCGGGGTCATTGGATCTGACAACACTCACCGTCAAACCCACCGTGGTGGACGCCGACACCTTCGTCATCGGTGATTCTGCGGCAGCGAACGTCACAAAGAAGACCACCTGGGCGGGCATGAAGTCCGCCCTGAAAGCATTCTTCGACCCGACGTATGAGGCGAAAACTAACAAGGGTGCCGCGAACGGCTATGCCGGGTTGGATGCAACGACCCGGCTGCCCGCCGCCCAGTTGACGCTGTCTGCTGTTGAGTTTAAGGACGTGTGGAATGCCTCAACGAACTCGCCGGCGTTGGCGAACGGCACCGGCCAGTTGGGTGATTTGTATCGGGTTTCTGCTGCCGGTTCGCAGTTTGGGCAGTCGTTCTCGGTTGGCGATGCTGTGTTGTATGACGGCACGGCGTGGCAGCGGTTAGGCCCGGATTCGGCGAACTTTGAGAAGGTCGCCAATAAGGGTGTCAACAACGGGTATGCGTCGTTGGATGCTGCGGGAAAGCTGCCGAGTTCGCAGTTGTCGGTGTCTGCTTTGGAGTACAAGGGCACCTGGAACGCGGCGACCAACACGCCGCCTCTAGTGTCCAATGTGGGTACGCCGGGTGATATGTGGCGGGTGACTGTAACGGGCACGCAGTTCGGCGTGAAGTTCACCGCTGGTGACTTTGCTCTTTACAACGGCACTAAGTGGGAGACCGCTACGTCGGGCACTGCGGGTGTTTCGACGGTTGCGGGTTTGGCGGGTGATGTTGCGGCTGCCCCGTTGAAGGCGGCCCTCGCGCTTGATCTTGTTAATAACACGGCTGACGTGACGAAGAATGTTCTGTCGGCGACGAAGCTGACGACGCCCAGGACGATCAACGGGGTGACGTTTGATGGCACCGCGAACATCACGGTTGCGGATGCCACGAAGGAGCCGGTGATTGCGCCGGGTACTGCCGCCCAGTATTTGCGGGGCGATAAGACGTGGCAAGCCTTGCCGGCCGGGTATGCGCTGCCGGTTGCTTCGGCGACCGTTTTGGGTGGTGTGAAGCAGGGCACCGGGGTGACGATTGCTGCGGATGGCACGTTGTCGGCGGGTGGTGGCGGCCTGGTGACTGCGCCGTCTGTGGCTGGTTTCCCGGCTGCTGGTGAACCGGGCAAGGTGTATCTGGCGACAGATACCGGCGACGCCTACAGGTTTGATGCG
>NZ_JBBAWK010000014.1:0-26644 GCF_040397215.1 Candidatus Limnocylindrus sp. | reverse complement strand
CCACGCTTGGTGATGCCGACCAGCGTCCAGATGCCACCCGTTGAGACGATCCAAAGGAGTACGAGGGGGGCGACGAAGAGTGGGAGGAGACCTATTAAGGCGCCCCAGTTTGGCGTGACAAAGGCGGGGACGATCGTGCTGAGCCAGGCGAAGAACTCGGCGATGCGAGCACCAATTTCACTCATAGCTGAATCTTAGCGGGGGCGCGGCGGACGCGTTGAGGGGCCGCGCTTATGGGTCGCGCCACGCCCCGGGCGCCACCGCCGTTCGGAATCACCCTCATCTTTACTCGGCGCCGCACGTCGGGGGCCGGATCCGCCGATGCTTGGGGGGCGTGCGCCCGTTCCAGCGAGGGGGGCACGCGGCGGGCCGCCGATAGCGTCGCGGAAGTAGCGGGCGCTGACGACAGAGGCCCCGAGGGCGGTGCACCGTGCGGCCAGCCCGCGGTCATCTGTGATGACAACGATTCGGTCCGCTGAGCCAGGATCTGGCGTGCCGATCGCCTCGACGATCTGGTCGTCGGCGGAGCGGGCACCGCCATCACGAAAGACCTCGATCGCGACCCCTGGGGTGATGGTCCGACGCAGCTTCGCCTCAAGGTTGTTGAGGCGCCCCTCATCCCGGCCGCCGACGAGGTTGTTGCCGTCCACCAGCAGGCGCTTCGCGTTGCGTAGGGTGACGCGCTCCTGATCTACCATCGCCTCATGCTCCTTTGTGTTGACCTTGACGGGGTTGTCTACCGCGGCAGTGAGCCGGTCCTTGGCGTCGGCCCGCTCCTCACCGAGCGTGTTGACGGCGGTGACCACGTGATCTACGTCACCAACAACAGCTTCCTGCGCCGTGTTGAGTATCGCTCACGCATCGAGGCGTGTGGCGCCCCGCTCTCAGCGCACGGCATCATCACCGCCGCCTCAGCCGTGGCGCAGCACTTCGTTGATAAGGGGTATCGCCACATCTTGGTTTACGGGGCAGAGGGTCTCGCCGCCGAGCTGCGCGACGCGGGGCTCGACGCCTGCCGCACCGCCGAGTTCGATGGACCAGAGTCACTCGATGTCTGGGGTGTAGATGCAGTGACGGTGGGCCTTGATCGCGAGTCTGATTGGCATGACCTTGCCGTCGCCACCGACGCCGTGCGCGCTGGTGCCCCGCTGATCGTGCCGAATCGCGACGCCAACTACCCCGATCCAGGCCGCCTCGTGCCGGGCACGGGTGCAGCGGTGGCGGCGCTGGAGGCGGCGACCGGTGTGCGCGCCACGGCGATCGGCAAGCCAGCGCCCGATCTACTGCTACAGGCGGCGGCACTCGACGGGAGCGACATTCGCGACGCGATCATGATCGGCGACTCTCCCGCGACCGATATCGCTGCGGCGAACGCGGCGGGGTGTCGATCGATTCTCTTGATGACGGGCGTCGGCGCGGGCGTTGGCGCCGTACAGATCGATGACCTACCAGCGGCGCAGCGTCCAACCTGGGTCGCGCGCGATGCGGCGGAGATGGCGGGCATCCTTGCTGCAGTTACTGCGAACGGAGTTGCACGTGGCTAACAGCTTCCTCGACCTCTGGCGCGCAGCGGGCCGGGAGCGCCACCCAGGGAAGACCGGGTCGCTCCCGGCGCCCCTCGATCGCCTGAACGGCGAGACGCTGGCGGCGCGCGATGGCGCACACCCACTCGCATTCCTGACTAGTGCGGAACTTCTGACGCCGTGCACCGATGCGCTCTCAGGCTCCATTGAGGTGACACCTGGCAGCCTGGTCAGCGGTGAGATTCATGCCCGCCTCCGCGTGCGCGCCACCAAAGAGATTAAGGCGCGAGGGACACGCGTCTCTGTAAAGGGATATCTAGTGCGCGAGGTCACGCAATCGCTGACACAGAAGAACGGCGATCAGGAACTCACCACAACTTGGGTCGAAGTGGTCGCCACCGAGATCGCCAACGTGCCGCTGATGGAGATCGCCGTGCCGGAAACGCTGGCCCCGGGCGACGAGATCGACCTCAAGATCCTTGCACCCGCCCCAGCACTTGGGCCACCCTCGGTGCATCTCGGTGCCTATATGGTGGTGTGGACGCTCCAGGTGGAGTGGGATATCGCTGCAGGCGGTGACGAGCGCGTGGCCGCCGTGATCAACATTGCGCAGAACCCAGACCTGCTGCGCTCCGGCGTGATCTCGCTCGGTCCTTCGGCAATGATGGCCGCCTGGTCTGAGGGCGAGGTCTCCATGGATGTTGAACCGGCACCACCCATCGCACCAGGAAGTGCGCTGCATGTCAACGTTCGTTGGCCGAGCGCCGCTGGTGGCCGCGGCGCACGTGTCGAACTGTATGTTGACGTGAAGATGGCGCCGCCCGTACGCATCGCCGCAGCAGAGTTGCAGACGAGTGACCTAGCGAAGGGGAGTCTCGTCACCTTTGAGATTCCGAGTGACGCCCCACCTGTGTTTGACGGAGTTAAAGGAGCGCAGTTGTCGCTGCGTTATCGCATTCGGGTGCTCATTGATCGACCGATGCGCAGTGATCTTGCTGCGGAGCGCAACGTGGTGATCGGCTAAGCGACGCTGCGCAGCGCCGTCACGGCGATGCTCGTACCGAATCCGATGATCAGCACCTGGCCGACGATGCGCGTTGCGGTGACCGCGCGCTCCGGAAGGATGCGACCTGCAGCGGCACCGATCGCCCCCAGCAAGAGTTGCCACGAGAGGCTCGCCCCCGCCGCGCCAACGGTAAAGGCGACGGCGTTGATCGGGTCGCTCCCGAGACCGGGGAGGCCGATGGCGAGCGCCAAGAAGTAGAGGACCGTCGCAGGGTTCATCGCGGTGAGGGCGATGAAGCGGAGGTAGAGCTGTCGGGCGCTGCCACGCACACGCGGGTCGGTGGCCGCATCGGCGCTCGTGCTTGAGGTGCGCAGCGAGAGGAGCCCGCGGACCCCGATCGAGATCAGAATCCCGCCCGAGAGGAGCTGGAGTGGCATCAGGGCAGCGGCAAGAAGTTGGTTGAGGAGGCCGCCAACAACGAGCGCCAACGAGCAGAAGAGCAGGTCGACGGTCGCAGCGCCTGCGCCGGCGGCAAGTCCGCGGCGGAGGCCGCCCATCATCCCCGTCTCAATGATGAGCACGGCGATCACGCCGACGGGGACAGCGATTGCGTAGCCTGCGAACATACCCGCGACCAGTGCGCCAATCATCGGTGCATCATAGAGTGGAGCGGTGGCCCGGAGAGGTCCCGGAAGCGAAGAGGGGGTTCTATGGCGCGAGTCTTTCTCACCGGTGCAACGGGATTCGTGGGGAGTCACGTGTTGCCAGCACTCCTCGGCGCCGGACACTCCGTTACCGCCCTCGTACGCAGCGACGCACGGGCTACTGCCCTGCAGGCGCGCGTCGCCGCCTCGCCCGGCAAATTCGAAACTAGGATTGGAACGGTGAACGATCGTGCGTCACTCGACGCGGCGATGGTTGGCTGCGATGCGGTCGTGCACCTGGTGGCATTAGCACGCGACTGGAACGATGGCGCCGACCTTGAGCGCGTCAACGCCGTTGGTACCGCCACGATCGTTGCGGCGGCCGAGGCGGCCGGCATCAAGCGGCTCATTCATCTCGGTGCGCTCGGCGTGCTAGAGCGACCGGAGTTGCACTACGCCAGCTCCAAGGCGCGCGGCGAGGGCTTCGTTCGCGCCTCATCGCTCGACTGGACGATCCTCAAGCCGAGCCTCATCTGGGGGGAGCGCGACGGCTTCTTCAATATCGTTGCGGCGCTCGTCAAGATTCCTGCGCCAGCGGTGCCAGTTCCTGGCAACGGGAAGAGTCGCTTTCAGCCGGTCTGGGTTGGCGATGTTGCCCGCGCCATCGTGCAGGTGCTCGATGCACCGAAGGGGAGCATCAAGGCATCGTTCGAACTGGGCGGTCCGCGCTACTGGACGTATGCCGAGATCACGCGTGAGGTGGCGCGTGCCCTTGGGAAGCGCCGCATCATCATCCCAATGCCGGTGCCGTTGATCACCCTCGTCGCGCGCATCTCCGAGGCGATTCGCCTCCCATTCCCCGTTGCAACAGACCAGTTGCGCCAGTTGGCACTAGATAACATCGGCGCTACGGATGCGGTCGAGCGCGAGCTCGGCTTTGCCCCAGTTGATATGGGCGGTCGACTCAGCTACCTCAGGCGCAAGATCAGCAAGCAGTAGGCGTCACCGGCGCGAGGAGGATCAGATGCGGATCATCATCACAGCAAAGAACGCTGCGGCGAAGGCGGGAGTCCTTGTGGCCCCAGTCTTTAGCGATCAGCTTGACGCATCATATCTTCGTGAGATTGACAGCAAGAGCGGCGGACGCATCGCTGCACTCCGCGCGATCGGCGAGGGGACAGGGAGCCGTTACAGCTGCACGCTGACAAGTGCTGGCCGCCTTCCCGCTGATCACCTACTTCTGGTCGGCGCCGGCCCTCGCGCCGACTTTGGTCGACAAGAGCTACAGCGTTGGGCCTCGGCGGCAACGCGTCGCCTCGCGGGACGCAAGATCACACGACTCGCCATTGATGCCACCGGCATCATCGCTGCGCTAACCAGCACATCACCGGCACTCCGCGCCGAAGGTGGCGCATCATTTGGTCCGGGCCTTTCCGCGAACGCGGCAATGAAGAGTGACGCTGCGGTGATCGCCGTCGACTTCATCGTGCGCGGCGTCATTGACGGCTCATTCCACGAAGGGATCGGCGGGAAGAGCGTCATCGAGGCGCAACCTGCAGCACTCACCGTGCTCGAAATCATCGTTCCGAGTGGTACCGATCTCGCCGCTGCAAGCGAGGGCGCCCGTCGCGCCGAAATCATTGCGAGCGGTGTTGTGCGTACGCGACGCTGGTCTAACTATCCGGCGAACGAGATGCCGCCACTCGGCATTGCCGAAGAGGCGCGCGATCGCGCACGCGCCGTTGGCCTGCGCGCCACCATCATCACCGCTGCACAGTTGCAGCGCATGGGCGCCGGCATGTTGCTCGCCGTCGGCAAAGGCTCGAAGAGCCCACCCTGTCTCGTCGTTCTCTCCGGCGGCAAGCCTGGCGCCAAGGATCCACTCGGCCGACGCCTCGCAATGGTCGGCAAGGGCGTCTGCTTCGATACCGGCGGCATTTCGCTGAAGCCTCCCGCCGAAATGGAAGAGATGAAGCACGACAAGAACGGCGCCATCGCCGTGCTTGAGGCTGCTGCAACCATTGCGCAGCTCGACCCAGGTCGCCCAATTCACGCCGTCGCGGCCTGTGTTGAAAACATGCCGGGCGGAAATGCCACACGACCTGGCGACGTCGTTACCGCCCTCAACGGCAAGCGTGTCGAGATCACCAACACCGACGCCGAAGGGCGCCTCATCCTTGGCGACGCGCTGCACTACGCGGAGCGCGAGCTCGGCGCAACGCATCTCGTAGATGTGGCCACGCTGACCGGCATCGCCTACGCCGCATACGGCGGCGAGGTTGCCGCTACCTGCGGCACCGATGCAGGATTCCTCGATGAGTTCCACCTCGCCGCGCGCCGCGCTGGTGAGGTCTACTGGCCGTATCCACTGGCAGAGGCCTACGTGAAGAACATGTCGACCTGGTCGGCCGACTTCCAGAATTCAGGCTCGCGTGAGGCATCACTGGTTCGTAGCGGCCTCTTCCTGCGCGAGTTCGTGACCGTGCCGTGGGTGCATCTCGATATTGCTGGGACCGCCTATCGCCGCAGCGTTGCCCCATTCGCTGGGCGCGGCTCTACGGGCGCGGCCCACACCTCGCTCGTTGAGCTGGCCATGGGGGGTGGCGTCCGTCGCTGAGGCTGATACTCTTGCCGTAGCGGAGGAGAGGAGGTCACAGATGGAGCACCCGCCTGCGCAAAAGCAACGTACGTGGCGCGCCCGACTCGGCGTCCTGCTCACCATCCCTCTCCTTATTGTTGGCCTCGGCTTGGCACAGGTTGGACCGGTTCGCGGGGACCCTCTCGATGACGCCCTCGCCCAACAGAAGGCGCTCGCCGCACAGCTCGCCGCCCAACAGAAGGCGCTCGATGCACTGATCGCGCAGCAGGGTGCCCTCACCGCGCAGCTCGCCTCCACCTCTGCAGCCCTGGCGAAAAACACGGCAACGCTAACAAGCATCACGACGCAGGTGGCACAGCTCACGACCGCGGTGCAGCAGGCGCAGGCTGGCCTCAACAAACTCAACGCCGCAGTGAACGCCCTTGACGCGGAGATCAGTCGGCTGGTGAAGGCGCAACAGGCGAAAGCCCGTGACCTTGCGGCACGTCAGGCGATCTTGGCATCTCGAATTCGTGAGGCGTACATCGCCGACCAGACCCCGCCACTCTGGATCCTGCTCTCTGGCCAGAGCTTTACCGACATCCTGCTCGACATCGCCGGGTTCAATGCCCTCGGCGCAGAAGATGTGAAGCTCGCGGATGGCATTAGTCGCGATGCGGCGCGCCTCGCGGAGATTGAAGACCAGGTGCGTGCAAATCGTGCCGAAACTGAAAAGCTGCGCGCCTCTGCCGCGAAGCAGAAGGCGGCCCTTGATAAGCAGGTCTCACTGCTGAACGCCGCGAAGGCGCGACTCGCCGCCGCGATCGCTGCACAGAAGAGGGCGATTGCTGCGCAGAAGGCGGCGATGGAGAAGGTGATTTCCGACAAGAAGAAGCTCGCCGCCGCTGTCGCCGCACTGAAAGCGGAAGAGGCGCGCGTCACCGCAACAGTGAATGCCCTCCTGCAGGGTCAATTCGGCTCCGGCCTCCCCACCGTGTACAAGGGTGGCTGGACGTGGCCGATTGTCCATAACGGATCCAGCTTCATCAAGCCGGTTGGCGGCACTCGACCATATATCTCGCAAAAGTTCGGCTGTGTGAGCTGGCCAATCTACCCGAAGAGCTCAACCTGCCCGAAGGGGTATCCATACCTTCATAACGGCGTCGACATTGCAGCCGCGCCAGGAACGCCAATCTATGCGGCGGCGAGCGGCAAGGTGATGATCGCGGGCATCTGCAGTTACTGCGTGGTGTGGAAGGGGATGCGTCCGCTCGCCTGGATCTGGATCGCCCATTCAAAGACCATGGTTTCGATCTACGGGCATATCGGAGACGGGAAGGTCTCCAGCCAGCCGAAGTGGCGCGTGAAGGCGGGTGAGTTTGTGGCTGCAGGGCAGTTGATCGGTTTTGTTGGATCAACGGGGAATGTCACAGGGCCTCACCTTCACCTCTCGCTCTTGCTGAACGGCAAATATGTCTGCATTCAGAAGTACCTTCCTGGGGGAGCCTGCTCTGCGTACTGATCGCACCGTTGCGGTGATCCTTGCCGGCGGTGAGGGGAACCGGCTGGGCGTGCTCTCAGGCGTGCGGGCAAAGCCCGCCGTGCCATTCGGCGGCAAGTACAGAATCATCGACTTCACCCTCTCAAACTGTGTGAACAGCGGCATTGATGACGTGCTGGTGCTCACGCAGTACAACCCTCGGTCGCTAAACGACCATATCGGTCGCGGTCGGGCTTGGGATCTCGATCGCACCATCGGCGGCGTACGGCTCCTGCAGCCGCAGGTCGGTCGTGGCAATACCGCCAACTGGTACAGCGGCACGGCGGATGCGGTGCGGCAGAACCTTCGTGAAGTGGTGGCGAGTGGTGCGGAGACGGTGCTCGTGCTTGCCGGCGACCACATCTACAAGATGGATTACGAGCGCCTCATTACCGCCCATCGACGCAGTGGTGCCGACGTGACCGTCTCGGTGCGCGAGGTGAGCCTCGATGATGCGCGCCGCATGGGTGTGGTCGACATGGATGAGCGAAGTCGCATCACTGGCTTCCAGGAGAAGCCGAAGCGGCCAACCAATCGCCTCGCCAGCATGGGGATCTACGCCTTTACCGCCGATGCGCTGGCCGCGTGGCTCGATGAGGCACGCCCCGACTTTGGCGCCGACGTGTTGCCGGCGATGCTCGCCGGTGGTGAAAAGGTGATGGCCCATCGATTCCGCGGCTACTGGCAAGACGTGGGGACCCTCCCCGCCTACTTCGACGCGAACATGGCGCTCCTTGAGGCGAAGCCCGAGCTCGACCTGTATGAGCGCGATTGGCTGATCCTCACCCGTTCCGAGGAGCGAGCCCCCGCCCGCATCGGCGCCGACGCCCGCGTCGAGCGTTCGATGATTTCGCACGGCTGTGTGATTGAGGGGATCGTGGAGCGCAGCGTTCTTTCGCCTGGTGTGCGCGTCGGTCGGGGCGCGATCGTGCGCGATAGCATCGTGATGTTCGATGCCGTGATTGGACCTGGCGCCGTCATTGATCACGCCATCATCGACAAAGAGGTGCGCATTGGGCGCGATGCAAAAGTTGGCGTCGGCGAGTTGCCGGGTGCACCGAACCGCGCCAACCCCGATATGCTGGCGACTGGCCTCGTCGTCATTGGTAAGCAGGCTGAGGTCCCTGAAAGCGCATCCGTTGGCCGAAACGTCTTGGTCGATGCTGAGGCGAGCCTGAGTGATTGGTCCGACTCTGGCAGCGTGAAGGCGGGCGCAACGATCAAGGCTGCGCGCACCTGGAACCAGCGCCGCACGGCGCGATAGTCGCATGACACTTCTGCAGGTTGCGTCAATCCCCGCGCTGCTTGAACTACATGGTGTCGTGGTCCCCTCACCACACAAGCGTGATGACGCTACGGTGTGGGACCTGGAGCTTGACGGAGAGCGCCGCCGCTCCTTGCGCCTCTCACTCATTCACGACGCACGCCCAGGCGGCGTTATTGTGGTGTGGGCGCATCTAGCACCACCGCTCGGTGACGGTCTGCGCAAGGCGTATCGCCGCCTCTTGGAGTGGAACGACAAGTACCTCTTTGCGAAGTTCGGCATTGCCGAAGATGGCCGGCCGGTGCTCAGCATCGAGTTGCGCGCTGAACAGGCGACCGAGCACGATCTGGTCGAGGCACTCGCCCGTACGGTGTTGATTGCGGATCGCCTCCTCGATGAGACCGCCGCATGGATCTGGATCGGCGGCCGTATCCCCGCCGACGACGGTTCTCCGCGCCGGAACCAGCCCCTCTTGCGCGCCGTCCCCGATCTCGCCGATCGTCTGGAGGGGTAGCCTCCGACCGCTCGCCGCAGGGCTATGCTTCGCCTATGGCAGAACTTGATCTCCCCACGCGATCCGTCCCGCGGCCCCTACCTGCACTCCTGACCGGCGAGAACGCCGATGTCTACTTCCTGCGCACCGAAAATGTGTTGGCGGGGGAGGGGCGTAATCCAGTCGTAACGATGGAGGTCTTCTGTCGTCGCGCTGGCGCCACACTTTGCGGCATAGATGAGGCGAAGGGGCTTCTCTCCATTGCACTTGAAGCAGATGCCGCGGCCGGCAACGCGGCGGTTTGGGCCTTGAAGGATGGCGACCTGATTGAGGCGAAAGAGATAGTTCTGCGTATTCGCGCGCCGTACCAGTCAATCGCCCGCTTTGAGACGGCGTATTTAGGGATGATGGCCCACGGCTCTGGGTGGGCGACCGCCGCGCGCGCCATTGTCGACGCGGCTGCACCAACGCCCGTCATCGCTTTTGGCGCGCGCCACGTGCACCCAAACATTGCCGATCGGCTCGACTACGCCGCGATTATTGGCGGTGCGACAAGTGCGTCGACTACTGCGGGGAGTTCGCGCGCCGGTCGGCTGCCGGTAGGCACCATGCCACATGCGCTGGTGCTGATTCACGGCGACACGGTCGAAGCTGCACTCGCCTTTGATCGCCAGATTGAGCCAGACGTTCCGCGTATCGTGCTCGTTGACACCTTCCGCGATGAGTCCGAGGAGTCAGCGCGTGTCGCTGCAGCGCTGGGGAGCAAACTTGGCGGCGTGCGGCTCGATCGCGCAAGTGAACTTGGTGGGGTAACGCCTGCCCTTGTCGCAGAGGTGCGCGCCGCTCTCGATGCCGCCGGTGCAACGGCGGCACAGATCGTCATCTCGGGTGGCCTCTCGCTGGAGCGCATCGCAGAGTTCAAGGCTGCAGGGTCACGCGTGGACACCTATGCCGTTGGGAGTGCGATTTCGGGGATTCGACCCATTGATTTCACCGCTGATATTCATGAAATAGATGGCCAGCCGATTGGCAAGCGTGGGCGACCGTCGGGGGCGACCGCATCGCCGCGGCTCCGCGAGGTCGACCTCGCCGCTTGGCGCGCCGCTCTTACCCCAGCAACCCGCTAGGATCTGGCGGTGAGCCTGACCATAGATACTCCCGGAGCCGAAGCCCGAGACCTCTTGACGCAGGTGGAGGCTGCCGCTCGCGCCGCCGCAGTTGGCGACGTACTCTACGAGCTCCGGCTCGACCTCGCGGCTAATGCGGCAACCTTTCGTGGGCATCTCGTTACACGCTTCACCCTCGCCGCTGGGCATGGCGGGCCAATCTTCCTCTGCTTCCGTGGGCGCACCATTCACAGTCTCACGCTCAACGGCGTGGTCATCGATGCCCCTGACTGGAGCGGCTATCGCCTCACGCTGCCAGCGGCCCTTCTGAAGGCGGGCGCCGAAAATCTCCTTGAGGTGTCATATGAGAACCCCTACGACACTGGCGGCGATGGTGTCTTCCGCTTCATTGACCCCGAAGACCAGGGCGAATATGTCTACACCAACTTTGAGCCATACGAGGCACACCGCATGGCTCCAATCTTTGATCAGCCCGACATCAAGGCGAAGCTCTCGCTCACTGTCGCCGCCCCCGCCGCATGGCGGGTATTTGGGAATGGCGCCGAAACAGCGACAAGCCCCGATGGTGCTGGCGGCACGCTGCACACCTTCGCCGAGACCCCGCCGCTTCCGAGCTATCTATTCAGCTTTGCCGCCGGCCCGTTTGTGGGGCGACGCTTTGAGGTTGCCATTCCGGGCCGTGCCACTCCGGTGCAGGTAGGCCTCTGGTCGCGCGGCTCCCTCGAGAGGCATCTCTCATACGACCTCTTCCAGAAGATGACGAGCCAAGCGTTCACCTACTTCGGTGAACTTTTCGGTCGCGAATACCCATTCGAGAAGCTCGACCACGTCTACTGTCCCGAGTTCAACGTTGGCGCGATGGAGAATGTCGGGCTGATCACCTACACGGAGCGCTACATCTTCCTAAGCACTCCGACGCCGAGCGACGTGACCGATCTCGCCGAGGTGGTCTTTCATGAGATTGCCCACATGTGGTTCGGCAATCTGGTCACGATGCGCTGGTGGGACGACCTTTGGCTCAATGAATCTTTTGCAACCTATGCGGCCGCCCTCTGCCTGACCGAAGGGTCGGAGCACACGACCGCCTGGCAAGAGTTCAACGTGCAGTTGAAGCGCTGGTCGTTGGTTGAAGACGACTCACCGACGACACATCCGATTGCTGGCACCGTAGGCGACACAGACCAAACCTTCCTGAACTTCGACGGGATAACTTACGGCAAAGGGGGTGCGGTGCTGAAGCAGCTCGGCGCACGCCTTGGACGCGCCGGCTTCTCTGCAGGGCTACGCCTGCACTTCCAGCGACACGCGTTTGGCAACGCCACCCTTGCTGACTTCCTCACCTCCCTCGAAGAGGGGAGTGGCGTCTCGCTCGCCGACTGGTCGGAACAGTGGTTGCGAACTAGTGGGCCCAATCGACTCGGCGCCCTGATTACACCGAGTGCGGGCGGCAAGATCAATAGCCTCACGGTCACCCAGGAGGTCGTCTCGGGTGATGACGTGTTGCGGGAGCACCTGCTGCGCGTTGCCCTCCTCTACCCAGGCGAGAGCGGCGCCGTCACCATTGAGCCGTATGAGGTTCTTGTGACAGGGGCGCGTACCGATGTGCCGAGTGCCGTTGGGCGGCCTCTTCCGCTTGCAGTGATCCCGAATCATGACGATCTCGCCGTGGGCAAGATCGCCCTCGACGAGGCGACGCTCCGCTTCGCCGAGAGGCGGCTTGAGGCGGTCCCTGACGGGCTCTTGCGCCAGCTCACCTGGATGGCGATCTACGAGCTCGTACGCGACGGCCGCTACCCGGCGCCCCGCTACGCGCAGCTGCTGATCGACCGCCTCCCGCATGAAGTTGACTCTTCTATCGTTCAGGGCGTTGTTGAGTCAACGTTGAGTGGCCTCCTACTCCGCTATCTCCCTGATGGTGAGCGCGAGCGTTGGGGAAGCCACATCGTTGACACCGCACGCGCCCGATTAGCCCGCGGTGGCGGCGAGGGGATGCGCATTGTTTGGTCGCGAATCATGGTCATGGCGTCGGTCACGCCTCGAGACGTAGAGGAGACATGGCAGGTTGCGGCGGGCGAGACGCCGCTTGACGGCGTCGAGATCGATCAGGATCATCGCTGGTCGCTGCTCATTCGCGCGGCCTCATTTGGTGCACCGAACAGCGGGGAGCGACTTGCGGCAGAGGCGCAGCGAGATCCGAGCGACCGTGGCGCGCGTGCACTCCTCGCCGCTGGGGCCGCAACGCCAAACGTAGCCGCAAAGCGGGCGGCATGGGCGCGCATCCTTCGCTCTGACGGGTACGGCAGCGTAAGAAAGACACTCGCCGCCGCGAGCGGTTTCGCCTGGCCGTGGCAGCACCAACTGCTTGCGCCGTATGTTGCCCAGATCCCAACCGCACTCCTCGCCCTCGGATCAGCGGACGCAACTTATGCCCGCGACCTGGTCACACGAAGTGCCTCACTTGGGCTCTGGGGGTCACCAACATCGATGCTCGCCGCTATTGACGCACTCCTCACTAACATTGCCGACCCAGCACATGGCATCCCATCGGTTGATGCGACACGACTGCGACGATTCGCGTTGCTTGAGCGCGATGGCCTGATTCGCGTCTTGCGGCAACAGGCTAGTAGCCGCGATTAATCCTTGGCCTACGTGACGCGGGTCAAGAGCCTCTGCGGCGAGCGCTAGCGCGTCAGTTCGGCGGCCAGCTCCTCAAAGACGCCAAGGTAGTGGTCGGCGTCAGCGGGGGTCATTCCGATTGAGAGGGTCCACTCCTCGTCACGACCCGGCGTACCGAAGATGCCGCGATTCATGTTCCAGAGCCAGACAAGATCAATGATCTCTTTCTGCTGGGCGGACTTATACGATTCATAGTCCACAACCTTTGATTGGGCAAAGGTGATGACCCCCTTGGACTGAATCCCCACCGCATAGGCGGCGAGCTTGTACCGATTGATAATGCCCTGGGCGCCGTCAAGAAGTTGGCTATTGAGGCGACCGAGGTGCGTGTACACATCTGGCGTCATCACGTGCTCCATATTGGCGCGCGCCGCCGCCATGGCCAGTGGATTGCCGTTGAAGGTGCCCACCATATACACATCGCCGGAGTCAACCATTGACCACATCTCGTCGGTGCCACCGATAGCACCCGTAGGGATGCCGGCGCCGAGCGCCTTGGCGAGGCAGACGAGGTCAGGCTTGATGCCGAAGAGTTCGGTTGCGCCGCCAGCGGCAACCGTGAGGCCGGTCTTCACCTCGTCGACAATCCAGACGACGCCAAACTTTTTGGTGATGCGTCGCACCTCGGCGAGGTAGCCGAGCTCGGGCAGAATCACTCCGCAGTTCATCATCGCCGCCTCCATGATCAAGCAGGCGGGGAGGCGCCCCTCACTCTGAAGCGAGTCGAGTCGTCGCTCGAGGACACCAGCGTCATTGAACGGCACGGCGATTGTCATCTGCGTGACGGAGTCCGGGATCCCCTTGCCGTAGGCGATTGATGGATAGTTTTCGCGATCTTTGCCGTCGTATACCGAGAGGCCGATATCAACCATCACATAGTCGTGGTGGCCGTGATAGCTGCCGAAGATTTTCATCACGCCATCGCGGCCAGTGATGCCGCGGGCGAGGCGGATCGCATCCATGGTGGCTTCGGAGCCAGAGTTGACGAAGCGCCAGCGGGGGAGGCCCCAACGCGCAGCAAGGTGCTCCGCAACGATGTAGGTGTCTTCGGTTGGCGCGGCGAAGTGTGAGCCGAGTCGGATGCGCCGATCGACGGCCTCGGTGATGACCGGATGCGCATGCCCTTGCACCATGCTGCCGATGCCGTTGTGTACGTCGAGGTACTGATGCCCATCAACATCCCAAACGTACTGTCCCTGTCCGCGGTCGAGGTAGATCGGCCACGGCGCACGTTTCTGGTAGCTCGACGAGACGCCACCAACGAGTGAGCGCTTGGCGCGGTCGTAGGCGGCCGCTGAGCCCTGGGTGCGGCCGTCGAGGCGCTCGGACTCGCGGGCGGTCAGGTCGCGAATGCGGGCAGGATCAATCTGAACGGTGGGCCCAACGGGCGGCTCCGCCCGATGGGGAGCCGGCGACGAGGTCGGTGCGAGGTGCCGCAGTGGTTCGATCGCCATATCAATACACCCTTCTCTGCGGAATCCGCAGTGCGGACCGCTGTGGGTACGATTCTAGCACCGTAGGGGGGGTGGGGGTACGGATATCGCAACTCAAGAGGGATTTACGCACGAGCCGTGCGGGGGTCAGCGAGTGGCGAGGCGCTCCGCTACGGCGATGGCAATCAGGCTCTTGGCATCCACGATGGCCCCACGGCGGACCGCCTCGGCCGCCTCCGCAATGGTCAGCCGAACCGCCTCAATCGCCTCATCCTCGTCGGGGGTGCGGGCACCAGGGCCAGCCTCTGTGAGCCCGACGGCAAGGAAGAGCTCCATGCGCTCGCTCGTAAACCCCGGGGCGGTGAAGAAACTTCGGAGGTGCTGCCAGGTTGCTGCTCGTAGACCCGTCTCCTCTTCGAGTTCGCGTTCGGCGGCCAACTGCGTCTCTTCTGTGATGCCGTCGTGTAGGTCGAGGGTTCCAGCGGGCACCTCAAGGAGAAGCCGCCCCACTGGGGCGCGGAACTGGCGCACGAAGAGCATCTCGCTCGCCAGCGTTACCGTCACGTCGCTGGCCGCATCAATGGCAAGGATGGCCACAGCGCCCGGGTGACCAACGATGTAGCGCACATGCTGCTCGCCGTTGATGCGCTCAACGGTAGTGCGACGCCACTCCATGTATGCCGCCTGAACCACCAGGTCCGAAGCTACGACGACCTCGTTGAGATCGCCAGGCTCGAGCAGCGCGGCGAGGCGTGCACCGAGAGCATCATCACCAAATCGCATAGCCGTTCCTTTCCTTCCAACTCTGGGTGCCATGCGCAACGCGTTCGGCTGCGTCGTGCAGTCTATCAGCGGGCAAGGGTCTGTGATCGATCGCTGCGCTACTTCTGGGCAACTCCCGTCGGCATCTCCCTGATCTTCCAGACGGGCCCAAAGAGAAGTGGGATGAATGCGAAGCTCGCACCGATCCCACCAACGATGAGCGCCTCGCGCAATCCTAGGTTCGTGCCGATGATCCCGCCGAGCACGGCGCCGATTGGAATCGTCCCCCAGACGAACCAGCGCATCGTGGCGTTCATGCGCCCCGACATCTCGGGTGGGGTGAGCGCCTGGCGCAAGCTCACCTGGTTGATGTTGTACAGGGTGCCCGACGCAGCCGCGACGAAGAAGCCGCCGCCAATCACGAGGGCGTTGAGCAGGTCGTGCTCGGGCTGGCAGAAGGCGAGTACCGCCATCAGCGGTCCGCCCAGGGGTATGGTGAGGACGATAGTTCGGCCGACGCCGATCTTCTTGGAGATTTTGCCGGCCAATACGGCGCTGATGAGCCCACCAGCGGAGCCAAGCGTTGCCGCAAAGCCGATAAGCGCCACAGAGAGACCGAGCACGTTGTAGGCGAAGAGCATCTCGACGGTCCCGCCAATGCTGCCAAACAGGTTTGCGGTTGCGGTTGCGCCACCGATCGTGCGCAGGGCTGGGTGGCCAAAGACATAGCGCAGTCCGGCGGTAATGTCAGATCGCAGCGAGGCGCGCGGCTTGCCTGCAGCTGGTGCCACGGCGCCACTCTGTTCGGCGACGGATTCGTGCTTCGGCTTGATCGAGAAGATAAAGAGGGCAGAAAACATGTACGAGATGGCGTCAATCACCACTGCCGCTGGTGCTCTGACGATGGCGATTAGCGCGCCAGCGAGGCTCGGCCCAATCAGGCCCGCGGCCGAGCGGCTGATCTCGAGCTTAGAGTTTCCCTCAACGAGATCTTCTTTGGGAATCAGTGATGGAAGATAGGCCTGGTAGGCGACATCAAAGAAGACGGTGAGGGTGCCGAGCAAGAGACCAACGATAATCAGCTGCGCAATCGAGAGTACGCCGAGTGCGTACGAGATTGGCAGCGTCAGCAGCAGGAGGGCTCGGCCGAGGTCGCCGACGATGAGCAATCTGCGCCGTGGCAAGCGGTCGACGAGCACGCCTATCAGCAGCCCAAGGATCAGGAAGGGGAGGAAGTCGGCAAGGTTGATTAACGCGATCTCCATTGGGCCGGCGTTCAGCAATTGGATGGCGATAATCGGCATGGCGAGGTTGCTAAAGCTGGATCCAAAGTGGCTAATCGTTTCGGCGGTCCAGAGGCGGACGAAGCCTGGGTCGTTGATCAGGCGACGGCGAGGTGTGGCTGTGGGCACGGGGGCGCTCCTCACGAGTGGTGGGGTGGCCAGAGGGAATTGAACCCTCATCTGCGGCTCCACAAACCACGGTCCTAACCATTGAACGATGGCCACCACGTCAGCCGCCATCTTACCCTGCGGGGAGGGGGGTGGCGCAGGGTAGACTGGGGGTCGGCGCCTGTGCACAAGCCTGGCGCCCGTAGGGAGGGTAACGATGCAAATTCGACGCGCAATGCCTGCCATGGGCCGGATCCCCGCCGCCGAGTACGGGGTGACGCTGGGTGACTTCTTCTTCCCCGTCTTCCTCGGCGAGCGCCTTGGCGCCCGCCTTCAAGGCCTGGCACTCGCAGTCGTTGGCGCCGCGGTCGTGGCTGCCTCCGCGCAGATCGTTATTCCACTCCCTGGCACCCCTGTGCCGATCACCGGGCAAACGTTCGGCGTGCTCCTTGTTGGCGCAGCCCTTGGCGCGCGCCGCGGCCTCGCATCAATGGCGCTCTACCTGGCCCTCGGCATCCTTGGAGCCCCGATCTTCCGCGAGGGGAGCCACGGCATTGAGAAGTTCTTCATCTCTGGTGAGGCGGGTCTCTTGCAGTTCGCGCCAACCGGCGGCTACCTCGTCGGCATGCTCTTCGCCGGGTGGATCGTTGGGCGCCTCGCCGATCTTGGCTGGGATCGCAGCGTGATCGGCACCATCGGCGCTATGGCGATCGGCAGCCTGATCATTTATAGCTTCGGCGTGCCATGGCTCGCCGCAGCTGCGCATCTTGAGATCGGCGTTGCCATTGAGAAGGGGCTCGCCCCATTCCTGCTCGGCGACGCGATCAAGCTCGGACTTGCGGCTGCGGTCTTCCCTTCGGCTTGGTGGTATGTGAACCACGGCCGGAGCAACGGTCCTCGCTGATCTAGCGGCGACGCACCTGATGCGTCAACCAGCTCGCGCCGCACTCCTCGCCTTCGACATTGGGACTAGTTCAATCAAGGTCTTACTTGTTGATGCTGAAACGGGCATGCCGCGACACCTAGCACGTCGCCCATCGAGTTTAGCGAGCGCAATTGGCTCGCCTTTAGATTCACATGAACAGGACCTTGATTTCTGGTGGCGCGCACTCTGCGACGCAACACGAGAGGCATTAGACGTTGCCGAGCGTAGTGGCGGGATTGAGGTGCGCGGAATCGGCATGGTTGGACACGGTCCATCACTGGTGCCGGTTCGCGAAGACGGTAGCGCCGCGGGACCAGTCCATCTTTGGCGTGATCGGCGCGCCGTAGATGATGAGGTCGCCCTTGGAGCGCTTCTAGGCCGAAGTGGCTGGCTGCTGGGTGAGCTACCAAAAGCGCGATGGCTGCTGCGCGAGCGCCCCGACAGTGCCGCCTCCGCAGCCTGGCTGCTCTCTACCTGGGATGCGCTCGCGAACCGTCTCACTGGGACTGCGGTGAGCTCATTCTGGGATCCAGCGCGCAGCCTTTCGCCAGCCGACCGACACGCACTGCTCGGCGCCGGCGTAGATGGTCGCGCGATGCCACCAGAGGTGTTCCCTGGGACGTGCATCGGAACACTCCTCCCGCGTGCTGCTAAAGAGCTGGGGCTCGTTGCTGGGATTCCGATTGCTGCCGGTGTGAATGACGGATTGGGCGCCGTGATCGGAGCGGGTCTAGTTCGTGCTGGAATTGGGGTAGACGTAGGTGGCACCGCTGGTGGCGTGGCTGTCGTAGAACATTCAGTCAAGGCGCGCAAGATTGTGGAGCAAACAGGGAGGCTCCTCTGGGCGGGTCCAGCACCTCTCCCGTTCGGGGACCTGGTGGTTCTGGGCGGGGCATTCGCCGGAACGGGTCGAATCCTAGAATGGGTGATCGAAGATCTTCTCGCTGGCAGTGCTGACGCCGCGCCGGCGCGGCGTGCTGCGTTGTTTGAAGAGGCGGGGGCGCTCCCCCTTGGCGCCGAGGGGCTCATCGCCCGACCGATATCACAGACCGGGTGGCGTGCGCCAGCCTCGGTGAGCGACGCCTTTGTCGGGATCACTGAGGCGCATCGATCGGCACACTTCGTGCGTGCCGCAATCGAAGGAGGCGCACTGGCTGTTGCGCACTTGCTCACGCCCGCGCTCGAAGCCGGGCTCACCTTGGCCGAGATGCGACTCTCGGGCCCTGCAACTGGGGCCGCCCCCGGGCCGCTCTCGCAGGCAGAGCGAGTTCCAGTCGCCCTCGTTCAGATGCGCGCCGATCTTTTTGGGGTGCCTGTCGTGGTTGGGCAGAATCCTGAGGCCTCGGCTGCTGGAGCTGCCGCACTTGCAGGGGTAGCATCCGGTGCCTTTCACGGTTTGAGGGAGGCGGCGGAACAAATGGCGCAGCCAGCCCTTCGTGTGGAGCCGCAGGCTAATCAGATACAGCACGCCCTCGAACTACGCGCACGCTACAGCGCGCTGATGAGCGATGAGGGTGAGAGTGTGGGCGGACGCCGAGCGGATTAAGCGCCGCGTCGAACCTTCGCTGCGGTAGCGCTCTTCTTGGACTTTGGTGTGCTCTTCAAGGCGCTCTTTGGTACTCGCTTCGCCGAGCGCACGGCCTTGGCTGCCCGTGAGATCTCTGCGCGACCACTTCGCGTGGTGGCGGCAGCCCCATCCTCTAGTGGGAAGTGGCAGGCGACACTCACGCTTGGATCGCGGACTGTGGCAACGAGCTTCGGCTCTTCGGTTGCACAGCGCTCCGGATTTCCGAGCTGCTCACGGAGCCAGCAACGCGTGCGGAATCGGCACCCCGAGGGAGGGTTGATCGGCGATGGGATCTCGCCTTCAAGGATCAGTCGATCTTTCAGGTCATGAGCTTCAACCTTTGGCACGGCAGAGATCAGCGCCACTGTGTACGGATGCTGAGGCTTGGTGAACACGCGATCCACCGGGCCAAGCTCAACGATTTTTCCGAGGTACATGACCGCAACCCGGTCAGCAAAATAGCCAACGACGTCAAGATTGTGGCTAATGAACATATAGGTGAGGCCATGCTTATCCCGAAGGTCGGTGAGCAGGTTAAGGACTTGGCTCTGGATTGAAACATCAAGCGCGGAGACTGGCTCGTCTAGCACGATGAATTCTGGATCCAGCGCTAGGGCGCGCGCAATGCCGACACGTTGACGCTGGCCTCCAGAGAATTCGTGTGGGTAGCGCACCGCATACTCTGCGGGGAGACCAACAAGCTCAAGGGCCTGATGCATGCGCTTGCGGCGCTGGCTAGATGTGCCCAAATTGTGCGCCACCAAACCCTCTTCGATCTGATCGCCAACAGGCAATCGCGGATTTAGTGACCCGAACGGATCCTGGAAGACAATTTGCATCTGGCGGCGGAGCTTACGCCGTTCTTCTGAGCTGCGGTCGGTGAGTCGTTTGCCGTCAAACCAAACCTCACCAGCCGTTGCCTTCTGAAGACCGAGGGTGACCCTCCCGAGCGTCGTCTTGCCAGAGCCGGATTCACCAACGACGGCGAGAGTTTCGCCTCGCGCAATGGCTAGGTCAACGCCATCGACGGCCTTGACGTACTGCCTCTTTTGAATGATCGGAATTCCTCCGGCGATAGGGAAGTACTTCTTGATGTCGCGCAGCTGCACAAGGGGCTTTGGCTGCGTTGTGCGTGTTGACCGGGAGTCACTGGTGATTCGCTTCTTTGCCGTGCCCTTCTCGCTCACTTTTTGCCCCCTCCACGCTTCGTCGTCGGTCGTGCTCCAGCTGCGATCTCATCCGCCCGGAAGCAGCGCACCGACCGATTCGCTCCTCGGGCCTTGAGCTCAGGGACGGCGGTGCTACAAGCAGCAACGGCGAAGCGGCAACGGGGATGGAAGCGGCAGCCGCTTGGGAAGTTTGCTGGGGAGGGAACCATCCCTTGGATCGTTGAGAGGCTCTGGCCTCGTCGCTCATAGGATGGGATCGATGCGACGAGGTCAAGGGCGTATGGGCTTGCTGGCGTGCGAATCACGGCGGCTGCTGGGCCTTCCTCCACGATCTGCCCGGCGTACATCACCGCCACCCGGTCAGCCGATTCAGCTACGACACCGAGGTCGTGGGTGATGAGCAGCAGCGCCGTTCCGCGCTCGCGCGTTGAGCGACGCAGCAGGTCAAGTACCTGCGCCTGGATCGTTACGTCGAGGGCAGTAGTCGGCTCGTCGGCGATGATGAGCTCAGGCTCTCCTGCGAGAGCCATAGCGATCATGGCGCGCTGTCGCATGCCGCCCGATAGTTGGTGCGGGTACTGCTTGGCTCGGCGCGCTGCCTGGGCGATCTCTACCGACTCCAAATACTCGACCGCCTTGGCATTGGCGACCTTCCAGTTGCCGCGGCCGTGGGCAACCAGCACCTCTGCGATCTGCTCACCGATGGTGGTCACCGGGTTAAGGGCAGAGAGTGGCTCTTGGAAGATCATCGAAATCCCGCCGCCTCGGACCTTACGCATGTAGGACTCTGGCCTGCCGAGGAGCTCGTCACCGCGGAACTTTACCGACCCGGTAACGGTGGCCTGCTCCTTCACCAATAGACCGATCGTGGCGAGGGCCGAAACGCTCTTCCCGGAACCTGATTCCCCAACGATCGCTAGGCACTCTCCCTTGTCGATATGGAACGAGACACCCTCCACCACCTTGACAGTGCCAGTGGCGCTCGCGAATGAGACGTTGAGGTTCCGCACATCAATGACTGGCCCCAGTGCGTCGCGTTTCACTTCGCACCTCGAGGGTCAAGGGCTTCGCGCAGTGCGTCGCCGACCATATTAATCGAGAGTGAGGTCAGCACGATAAAGAGGCCGGGAAAGCCGATCCACCACCAATTCCCCTGTTGCAAGAACTTTGATGACTCAGAGAGAACGTTCCCCCACGTTGGCGTCGCCCCATCGACGCCGAAGCCCAGATAGCTGATGAAGGCCTCGCTAATGATGGCACCACCCACGATGAATGGCGCCGAGACAACGACTGGGCCAATGGCGTTCGGCAGAATATGGCGTACGGCGATGCGCAGTGGCCGAACGCCAAGGGCGCGAGCGGCTTCGACATATTCCATCTCTCGGATGGCTAATACCTGTCCGCGTACGAGGCGGGCGAGGCCCATCCAACCGAACACGACGAATACGAAGATCAGCGTCCAAATGCCACCGCCGTGTGCCCCTTGCAAGATGCGTGCCAATACGAGGATCACAAAGAGGGTTGGGATCATCAGGAAGATGTCGGCGAGGCGCATCAGCGCGCTGTCGACCCTCCCCCCTAGGGTTCCAGCGATGACGCCAATGAGGGTGCCCAAGGTGATGCTACCGATCGCCGTAAAGAACCCGATCGCCAGTGAGGTCTTGCCACCATTGACGACGAGGGTCAGTACATCGAGCTGCAGGAGTCCGGTTTCGCCAAACGGCCGACCCCACGCAGGTCCGCGGCCAACAAAATTGATCTCGTCTGGTTGCGGTACGTAATAAAAGTTAAACGGCAGAAGGAAGGAGCCGACAATCACGAAGAGGAAGATGGCAACCAAGATGATCAGGCCGAGTGGCCCGACGCGCCCCGAGAAGAAGCGGCGTCGAGCCTGGCCCCAGGGGCTCTCCGAGATTCCACCATCGAGCGCCTTCTGAGGTTTACGCTTCGGTACAGCGCGCTTTAGCAGCGAGCCCAGCACGCTGCTCACAGGCGCACCCGTGGATCAAGGATGGCGTAGAGAAGGTCAGAGATGAGGTTGCCGATAGAGACAGCAACCGCGCCAACCGTTAGCACGGCCATCAGCACTGGGTAGTCGAGGGTGCCGATGGCGGTCACGGTAAGTCGGCCGACACCTGGCCAGCTGAAGATCGTTTCGGTGACCAGCGCACCAGATACCAAGAACGGAAAAGTGAGGCCGATGTTGGTGGCGAATGGAATCAGGCCGGTACGAAGGATGTGGCGAATGTTGATGCGCCGCGCACTCAGGCCCTTTGATCGTGCCGTGCGCACATGCTCCATGCTCATCGACTCAATGACGCTCTGACGCACGTAGCGTGAGTCGCCCGCGATGCTGATCGTTACAAGGGTGACGACCGGAAGGATGAGGTGGCGCCCAAGATCTGCGAGCGCGGCACCGGGGTTAGCAGAAGCGTAGGTCCAGTACGCGTCACTGCCGAATGCTGGGGAGAGGCGCGCGTCCGTCATGCCGCTCACCGGGGTGAGGTGCAGCGTTACGGCGAAGATCCAGATCAATGTGAAGCCCAGGATAAAGACGGGGAACGAGTTCATGACGTAGGTAACGATGCTCGTTATGTGGTCGAACTTTGACCCATTTCGGAGCGCCGTGGCGACGCCCAGGAGGACGGCGAGGGAAAGCCAGATCACTGAGGCGAGCAGGGCAAGGATAAAGGTCGGCAGCAGTGCGTGGCCCAGCCGTTCAATTACGGGCGACCCACTCTCATAGGAGTACCCGAAATCGCCGTGCGCGATGCCTGTGTCGACGCCGCTCAACCCGGTTGGCAAGATTGCTGGAAGGCCAGTTGGGCCAAGCAGAGCATCGATTCCATCACGATCGCGACGGCAAGCCCCGAGCCAGCGGCAGTACTGCACTGGAACAGGCTTATCGAGGCCAAGCGCCTTCACATACGCGGCAGCCTGCGCTGGCGTGTACTTGGGATTCCCCGCATATTTCTGGGCTGGCCCACCAGGGGCGGCAAGGAGTAACGCGTAGATGAGCACGGTCGCGCCGAGGAGGATGCCGAGGCTGACCGCGACGCGGCGAACGATGAACTTCAACATACCTGCCCCTTTCTAGCCCCCCCGACCGTTGCCGAATCGTACCTGAAACCGGGCGCCTGAGGCGCATGGGAGCTCCCCCGGCGGTGCCCCGCCCAACGCTCTGCGGACCCCTCCCCTTCTGCCAGAGGTCGCAAAAAAAGGCGGGGCCCGAAGGCCCCGCCTTTTTGCCGCCCCGACGCACGCCGGAGCGGTAGAACTTACTGGGTCAGCGAGATCTCACCCGCGTTCCAGAGCGGGCCGGCCTGCGTTGGGTTCTGGACGAACCCAATGACCTTGTCGCTCACCAGCTCGATTCCGAGCCAGTAGTAGAGCGGAATCTCTGCCGTTGAGTCGGACAGGATCTTCTGGACCGACGCGGCGGCCGCCTTGATCTTGTCCGAGTCAACATTGGTCTTGACGCCCTCCAAGACTGCGTCCAACTTTGGATCGCTGATCTTGGCGTCGTTCTGGCCATCGGGCTCAAACTTCGAGGAGTGGTACACGATGTAGAGCGACACTGCCTCAATCCCTGAGGAGAATGCATGTAGCCCTACGTCAAACGTACCGCGTGAGAGGTTGCAGGCGTCGGTTTCCGCTGAATCGGTCCACGGCGCAAACAACACACCACCCGAAACTGGATCGTAAATGGCCTTGATACCGATTTTGGCGAGGTCACTCGCAATGTAGGCGATCACCGACTTGCGCACGGCCTTCTTTGTCGTGCAGAAGTCAAGCACTGCCTCAACGCCGTCCTTATCGACGGTTCCATTGGCATTGGTGTCCGTCCAACCGGCGTCTGCGAGCGTCTTCGCCGCAGCAACAAGGTCAAACTTGGATGCACCTGGGTCGCTGTAGAACCAGGCGAGTGGCGTCACGCTTGAGTTAGCGACTTGACCAGCGCCACCGAGGACGCGGGCCAAGATTGCCGCCTTATCGGTTGCCTGCGAGATGGCCTTGCGGATTGCAGGGTCAGACGCTGGGCAGCCGCCATTGCGCTCAGCCAGGATCTCTGGGTTGATCGAGCAGTCCGTTGCCGAATTGTTCGGGCGCAGGAACTCATATGTGAAGACTGCCTGCACGAGCTGGTTCTTGCCGAGATCTGCCGTCACGGCCTTTGCGTTCTGGTCAAGGTCTGTGACGACATCAAGCTCGCCGTTGCGATACTTCGCGATACACGTGTCTGGATCGCCGCAAACGACGTACTTGATGCTGTCAAGGTTTGCCGCCTTGCCAGTGTATGGGTGCTTCCACTCTGGGTTTCGGACCATGACGGTCTCAACACCCTCGGTGCGGCTCTGGAACTTGAATGGTCCCGAGGTTGGGACGTTCTTTAGGTCCTCAGGTCGGTAACCCGCACCCTGGACCATGTCGGTTGCGGCGTTGCCGTCACCGATCGTGAACTTCTCGAAGTAGTGCTTTGGTGCGATCGACACGCCGCCATACACCGCGGAGTAGAGCTCCGAATAGTGCAAGACGATCGTCGTTTCATCCGGGCAGTCGACCTTGGAGATCTCCTTGGTCCCGGTGGTGTTGAGCGGATTTTTTGGATTCAAGATCCAATCGTGGGTATAGGCCACGTCCGCGCAGGTGATGGCAACGCCGTCGGACCACTTGAGGCCCGAGCGAAGGTGCCACGTTACGGTCATTGCATCACCGTCGGTGCCAGGGACCACAACGCCCTTGTTGGCAATCGAAGGGATCTCCGTGGCCATCCATGGCACGTACTTCGCTTCGTTTGTCACCGTGACAAGGCCGTCATAGACGGTCGCCAAGACGTTTGCCGACATGACTGTTGAGTAGTAGAACGGATTGAGGCTATCGACGTCCTGATAGTCGCCAACAAGCAACGTTCCGCCCGTAGCGCCACCGGTACCCGGAGCGTACGAACCAACGATGCTGGCGCCACCGCCGCATGCCCCTGCAACAATCGCCGCGCTGAGCGCGAGAGTTGCGAGAAGGGACTTCTTCCGCATATTTCCTCCTTAGCTTCGGCCCTCCGCACCGATAGCGGGGTGCCCTACAGATAAGCGCAGATTGCGCTTGGGCGGGAGTGTATCTGATCGTGCGGCGTACCTGACACCCCTGCCGCAAAAAGCGGAGTGGCGGTCAGTCAGGTTCTGGGCGCATCGTTCGAGGGGGGCCGGTTACGGTTGCAGCCGGCGGGTCTCCCAGGCGCCCTCGGGGGTGGCCCGAAGATACTCAAATCGGTCGTGGAGGCGGTACTCACCCCCCTGCCAGAACTCCCACTGTGCGGGAGTCACCCGATAGCCGCCCCAGTGTGGCGGGAGGGCCGGCAGGGTCTCGGGGGTGGGGTCATGGCTGTCAGTCGCCGCGCTCAGGGCAGCTTCGAGTGCAGCACGATCCGCGATTGGCTCTCCCTGGGCGCTCGCCCAGGCACCGAGCTGGCTCTCACGAGGGCGGCTAGCAAAGTAGTCGGCGGACTCGGCCTCCGAGAGGCGGGCCACCGAGCCTGAGAGGCGCACCTGTCGCTCCAGGGTCGGCCACCAGAGGGTGAGGGCTGCCGCTGGCCTGGTGGCAAGGTCGCGCCCCTTGCGGCTCCCGTGGTTCGTATAAAAGTCAATCCCCTCGGGGCTGATGCCGCGGATCAGGATCATGCGAACGCTCGGGTTCCCGGCGTCGTCGGCGGTGGCAAGGGCGGCAGCGAGTGGCTCGGGGACCTGCTGCGCGATCGCCTCGTTGACCCAACGGCGGAATTGGTCGACCGGGTCGGGGAGAAGATCGTTGGCGTCGAGGCGCCCCCGCTGGTAGTTCGAACGATCACCGAGCGGCTGACTACTCATGGGCGTCAGGCGAGTCCGGTCGGTGCCTCAAGCCGAGACTTGAGGTCGCCGAGGAATGTGGCAACCAGTGCACCGTCGACGGCGCGGTGGTCGGCGGAGAGCGTTGCTGTCAACATCGTGCGCGCCACCACGACACCATCGCGCACCACGGCGCGCGACTCGCTGCGACCCGTCGCCAAGATCGCCACCTGCGGTGGCGTGACAATGGCGGTGAACTGCGTCACCGGGAACGAGCCGAGGTTTGAGAGCGTGAACGTCTGCTCGGTGAATTCGGCAGGGCGCAACTTGCCAATCTTGGTGCGCGCGACAAGGTCACGCAACTCCGCGGAAATGGTGGCAAGACCTTTTGCTGCGCAATCAAGGAGTGCCGGCGCAACGAGGCCATCGGGAACCGCAATCGCGATGCCGATGTTGATCGGCGTGGAGCGCTCGAGTGCTTCGCCCTCCCACACCGCGTTGAGTGCCGGATAGGCGGCGAGCGATTGCGCCAGGGCGCGAACCAACCACGCCGTCAGGGTGACGCGATCATCGCCAGAGCGTCCGGCGTTCAGCGCCTCGTTGGCGACGACGACCGCATCCATCTCGATGTCGGTCGAGACATAGAAGTGCGGCGCCTTTGACTTGGACTCCACCATGCGACGGCTGATCGCCGTGCGCATCGGCGTGAACTCAACGGGGGTTCGCC
>NZ_JBBAWK010000013.1:0-28703 GCF_040397215.1 Candidatus Limnocylindrus sp. | reverse complement strand
AACCTGCCGATGGCCGCCCGCGAGCTGGTCGTGGTGGGGCAGATCGCCGCCGGTGGGCCGATCGAGGCCTACGAGGAGCGCTCCGAGACGGTCGCCGTCCCTGAGTTCATGTCGACCCCTGACTCCTACCTCCTAAAGATCCGCGGCGACTCCATGATCGATGCCCAGATCGCCGACGGCGACTACGTCGTGATCAAGCCGAGCAGGGTGGCCGCCGATGGCGACATCGTGGTCGCCCAGGTCGAAGAGAACGAGGTCACGCTGAAGCAGCTCTTCCGCGAGACCGGTCGGGTTCGCCTGCAGCCCGCCAACAAGGCGTACAAGCCGATGTACTACCCAAGCGTGAATGTGCAGGGCGTACTCGTCGGCGTTCTTCGCCGAGTTCACTAACCGCCGCCTCGGCGCCGGGCGCCGACTTATCCACAGCCGAAAGGGTCCAGTCCCCTCTTCGTGGAGAGATTGGGGCAAGTTTGTGGGCATCCACCTAGAGCGTCAACGGCGCGACTGAGAGAATACGACCATGTCAATCCAACTTCCGCCACAGTCCTCCGAGGCCGAAGAGTCCGTACTCGGCGCCATCCTAATCGACGGCGACGCGATTACCGAGGTCTCCGAAACGCTCAAGGCGACGGACTTCTACAAGCCGGCGAACAGCAAGGTCTACGCCGCTGTCCTCTCGCTCTACGAGCAGCGCCAGCCAATCGACATCCTCACCGTCTCCGAAGAGCTCGAGCGTCGCGGCCAGATCGAAGAGATTGGTGGGCGTGCTGCGCTTGCGGATCTCTGCGACCGCACACCAACGGCGGTGCACGCCAAGCAATACGCAAAGATTGTGGAGCGCAAGGCGGTGCTTCGTGGACTGATCAGCGCCGCCGGTCGTATCGCGTCAATCGGCTACGAAGATCCAGCCGATGCGATTGAAGCGATTGATCGCGCCGAGTCAGAGCTCTTTGCCATCAGTGAGCGACGAACGATGTCTGGCTTCACCCCGCTTGAGACACTGCTCGGTCAGGCGTACGAGCGACTTGATCATTTGCACCAGAACCGCGGGCAGCTTATGGGCCTGCGCACCGGCTTCACCGACATTGACAGCAAGACGCAAGGGCTGCAAGCGTCGGACTTCATCGTCCTTGCAGCGCGACCCTCCGTTGGTAAGACCTCGCTCGCGCTTAACATTGCCGAGTACGCCGCCGTGCGCGAAGGAAAGTCGGTCGGCGTCTTCTCGTTAGAAATGAGCAAGGAGCAGCTGGTGCTGCGTCTGCTGTCGAGCGTTACCAAGATTGACTCGTTCAAGTTGCGTAGTGGCTTCCTCGCCGAGCTGGACTTTCCAAAGATTGCTAGCGCAATGGAGAGCCTCTCGCGCGCCAAGATCTTCATTGACGACACCGCAAGCATCTCGGTCATGGAGCTACGCACCAAGGCGCGACGGCTAAAGATGGAGCACGGACTTGACCTACTCATTGTGGACTACCTGCAACTGATGCAGCCTGGCTCTTCGGGGCGTGAGTCCAACCGCGTGCAAGAGGTATCCGAGATCTCGCGTGGCCTCAAGGCACTCGCTCGTGAACTTGGCATTCCGGTGCTTGCGCTGAGCCAGCTCTCGCGTCAGATAGAGATGCGCAGCGACTCAAAGGAGCCGCGTCTCTCTGACCTGCGTGAGTCGGGGGCGATCGAGCAGGATGCAGACGTGGTGATCTTCTTGTGGCGCAAGACCGATCGCATCGAGGAGGGTGATGCCGTTGGTGAGGCGATTGACTTCAGCATTGCCAAGCACCGCAATGGCCCCACCGGTGCAGGGCAGCTCTACTTCATGAAAGAGCAGACGCGCTTCGTTAACTTGGTTCGCGAGCGCAGCGACGGCGCAGGGGGCGGAAGCGAGGGCGAGCCAGTAATGTAGGGGCATGTCTCTCATGCTTCTCCGACCCGGTATGCGCCGCGCCTCGTATCTCTACTTGATGGTGGGCATCATGCAGGCCTGCTACCTCCCCTTTATCTCGATCGTCTTCCGTGATCGTGGTGTCTCGTTCGAGGCGATTGGCCTCGTTGGAGCGGTGAACTCCATCCTCGCGCTCACCGCCGCGCCCATCTGGGGGCACCTTGGTGACGCAACCCTCGGACGCGTATCGGCATTCCGCCTGGCAATCTTTGCAACGGCGATTGGGGTGTTTACCTTTGCCACCGGACCACTCGCCGGTATCCCTGGCTCAATGCTTGCCGCCTTCGCAGGCGCCGGGATCGTTCCCCTGCTGGACTCCATCGGCATGGAGCGACTTGCGAAGGTGACGGGAAACTGGGGCACGTTGCGTGCTGTCACCAGCGGCAGCTTTGCGGCAAGTAGCCTTGTGAGCGGGGTCATCGTGGTTGCCGGTGGTGCGATTCTCGTCGGGCCGCTCTACACCGCGTGGGCACTTGTCATCATGGCTGGAACCGTTGGTCTGCGCGTCACACATCCACCGCACAGCGCCGCCACCGAGGACGAACTCGAAGTAGAGCGTACCGAGCTTGCAGGCGGCAACGCCGAAATCGCCGTCGCTGGGCACTGGCGAGATCGATTCGGCACAGTCAGCTTGGCGTTCGCACAATCACCGCAACTCCTCTCGTTCCTGCTCTTGAGCCTGCTCGCCAATCTTGGCGCCGGCATTTTCTACGCCTTCGGAAATCTGCGCATCCAAGAGGTTGGTGGGAATGCCTCCATGGTGACGCTGGCGGCAACCATTTCTGCCACCGTCGAGATTCCTTTCTTCTTGATCGGTGGTGCGATTGCACTGCGCTTCGGTATGCGCGCCGTGTATGCAATTGGACTCGTTGCGCTTGGCTTGTGTAGCTTTGGGTATGCGCTCGATGTATCGCCTATTTTCCTAGGCGTCATCCGCGGACTCTGTGGCGTAGGCTTTGCGTGCACCCTTCTCGGAAGCGTGTTGACCATTCGCGCCATCGTTCCGCTCGCGCTGCAGGCAACGGGTCAGGCACTCTTCCAAGCCGTCTCGTTCGGCCTCGCAATCTCTATCGCATCAATCGTTGGCGGTGTGATCTATGGCGCACTTGGCGCACTGCCGCTCTTCCTGCTGTCGGGGGTGATTCTGATCGGATCAGTTCCGTTCGCCTGGCGAATCTTGCGCGTCGACGCAGCACCAACCACTATTTAGTCTCTTCTGCCGCGCGTAGGCGCGCCGCAACTTTGCCGAGGTGACGACGGAACTCAATCGACGCCTGATCGGGCCCAGCAATGTGCAGCTCTGCCGAGAGATCCACTGGCAACTTTTCTGGGCGTTGTGATTCTGTGATCGGCTGATCTTGATCCAAGATCAGGCGCTGGAAGTTTGCGAGTTCTGTGTCGTCTGATGGATCGAGACGATAGCTGCGTGCGTTCCAGGTGAACGTTCTCGTCTCCTTTGATGAGAGGGGTGACGCGGCCATAAAGAGAACGAAGCGGTTCCCCTCGGGGAGCTGTTGATCAAGGGTGACGGAGTACGGCAGGTGTACGGTGTATGTCGTTGGATCGCGTTGTACCTTCGCGCCCGGCGCGCCATCACCCTTCACGCTGGTCTGAGGCTCTTCAAGTGCGATCTGGAAGCTGATCGTTGTCTCGCTGCTCTCCACCGCGTGCTCTGGGCTGAGCGGCTTGGCGCGGTCGCCGAGAATCCCCTCGTGCACCCACGGGAAGTGACTGAAGTCGATGAAGTTCTCGATGCGCCGCGCGGGGGAGCACTTCCAGTCGTAGGTGGTTATCGGAATGGTGCGCAGCGATGGGTCGCCCCACCACGGCGCCTCGGGGAGCGGATAGAGCGGCGCGGGGCTCTCCCAGCCGCCAGGGCCCGGCTCAAGCAGCACCCAGACAAGGCCAAGATGTTCAACGGCGGCGTAGCGCTCAATGCGTGCGCGGCGCGGAATCGCGCGACCGTGGACGGCGGGAATGCGCTTCACCTCGCCGCTTTGGCCGTAGCTCCAGCCGTGATACGGACAGACCAGACAGGCCTCGCCCGTGGCTGGACTCCCGTCGGGGGCTGGACTCGTTCCTGGATCGACCCAGCCGAGCGAGAGGGCGGTGCCGCGGTGCACGCAGAGGTCTGGGAAGGCGGCAACTGTGTCGCCCAGTCGGGCGACGACCAGCGTTTCGCCTGAGAGGCGGATCGGGAGTGGCCGGTCAGTCAGTTCACCGCTCTGGCAGACGGGCATCCAAGCCGAGCGCAATGCCTGGTCGAGGGCCGCCTCACCGGCGGCATCAAGATCGTTGGGGCCCGTCTCACCTGGGAGCGCCGCCTCACCGAAGCCCCTCATCGCTGGCCGAAAATCTCCATCATCAGCGCAATAAATCGCGGGGCGTTGGCATCGAATGCAACGTCGGCATTCGGCACCTTGCCGCCGCGGTGGTGCGTATCCACGACGGTGCGCCCAAGGGTTAAGGAACCGGTGGTCTCCACCGCAACGTGGCAACGCTTCGTGGTGATGATGTCTGGCTCCACCAGTGCCGCAACGCAGAGCGCGTCGTGCACCGGCGCCGACTCTGGAACATCCATCTTTTGGCTGCTCTCGTAACTGCCGATGCGTCGCTTGATGACCGTCTCGGTCGCCATGCCTGCGGGCGTGCCGAGCGCACCGAATGCCGCGCACTCCTTCGCGGTAACGAGTGCCTTGTGCGTTGCGTCGAGCGGCACCATCAACACATCTTTGAAACCCGCCTCAAAGACGCTCGCGGCCGCCTCGGCGTCGGCCCAGATGTTGAACTCCGCCGATGCGGTCATGTTCGGCACCTCGTGGCCGCCGCCCATGATGATCAGCTTCGGCACCCACTCCGCGAAGCGCGGCTCTTGCGCAACTGCTGCGGCAATGTTCGTAAGCGGGCCAATTGGCATTAGGGTGATTGGCTGTGTCGCGTTGCGGTAGGTCTCAATCAGGTACTCCACTGCGCGCTCAGAGGCTGGCTTGCTCGCGCTACGTGGGATGTCGAGATAGGTACCGTGTGGGTCTTGCACGCTATCGGACTTAAAGAAGCGCTCCGACGGCATCGCCTTGCGCACCAGTGGCCGCGGAAATCCGGCGTGCACAGGGATGTGCCCCTTGCCGATCAGCTCCAGCACCGAGAGCGAGTTCGTTGTTGTTGCGTAGAGCGGTGCGTTACCGAACACGGTCGTCACGCCTATGAGATCAATCTCGGGGTGCAGGGCGGCGAGCATCAGCGCGACGGCGTCATCGGTCCCTGTGTCGCAGTCAATGATCAGGCGGTGCTTCTCGGTCATGGGGGGATTGTAGGGGCGGGCGCACATCACTGCGGCGCGTGATGCGCGACTGATACGTCTGCGGTACGCGACGCTGATTCACTATCCGCCCAGCCGACCCGCGGGCACTGCCCTCGGCGGTGCAACGGGAAGGAGTACGCCATGATGAGGACCCCTCGTGTTCACTCGGCTCGGCCCCGCATCGATTCTGCGCTCGATGAGCTCACCGACGGAGGACTGGCCCTCATCTGCGGCAGTGCCGGGTATGGCAAGAGCAGCGCCGTCGCCGCGTGGGGCATTCGCGCCGACCGACCAATGCGGTGGTTGCGGGCAAGCCGCGGCCTTGGTGACGCCCTACATCTCGCCGCCGATGAGGATGACGGCGTGCGCTTGCCGCGTCTCGCACGAGCGGTTCGCCAGCAGCAGTCGGCGACGGTGTGTGCAGCAGCGCTCATTGCCGATCTCGCCGCACCGCACAGTGAACTGATCCTCGTCATCGACGACGCCGACGCATTGGCCAAATCGCTAGAGGGCCTGGAATTTCTGCGTTCACTAGCGGAGCGCGCCCCTGACCGATCCCGTGTCGCGCTGATCGGCCGCCGCGTTGCGCAACTGCGCCTTATTGCCGCGCGCACAAAGCGGCAGGTGATGCATATCGGTGCGGCGGCACTTCGTGTGACGCCGCGACAAACGCGACAGATTGCCGAGGCTAAAGGCTGGAGCGGCGCACCGACGGCGCTCGAAGAGGCGCGACGCGCGGCGGCGGGGAACGGCGGCATCCTTGCAACGTGGCTTGATCAGATGCGTGAGGGTGGCGACCGCGGCGAGCTTGATGAGTTCATCCGGCGCGATGTCGTCGGCGGTAGTGGCCCACTCCTCGCCCGACTCGCCCGCCCAGCAGGAGAGGAGGCGAGCCCCGAACTGCTCCGCACGCTGTGGGAGGAGGGGCTCCTCATCGCCCCTGCCGACCAAGATGAGCTCGGCGAATCGTGCTGGATGATCCCGCGATTCATTGCCGAGACGCTCGATCTTCCACAGGTGCTCGGCACAGTCCCGAACGGCTCTGAGGTCACGCCTGCAGCCTCGATCGCGCCGCGTGTGCTGAGCCCCGTTGCTGTCGTTCACGACTTGGGACCGCTCAGCATTGAGGCTGCGGGGCGAACGATTGAAGGGACATCCATTCGCCCACGCTCGGTTGCGCTGCTGCACTATCTTGCCACGCGACCCCGACACGCCGCGACGCGTGATGAGGCGATCGATGCGCTCTGGCCCGAAGCAGAGGCGCAGGCCGGACTGAACTCACTCAATCAAGCGATCTACCACCTACGCCGTGCGCTTGACCCTGACTATGATCTTGCGCTCCAAGAGGGGACGCCAACGCCGTACATTCGCCATGAGGCCGAGATGGTCACGATCAACCTTGATCTCGTCACCTTTGATTCAGCGCAGCTGCGAAGCACGCTTGATGCGGTGCGACGTCGAGCACGGGTCGATCAGATTGACGATCTCCTCGACTCGTACCTTGGGCCGTTCGGCGTTGAGGTTCCGTTTGAGCCGTGGGCAGAGCAGCATCGCAGCGCGCTGGACATAAGCCTTTTTGCAATCATTGAGCGCGAGATGGTTGCGGCACATTCTGTTGGCGACATTGATCGTGCGATTGACCTCGCCCTTCGCGCCGTTCGCATAGACCCGACAGATGGTGCCATGCTGGAACACTTGGCGCTCTTGTTGGAAGAGAGTGGCTCTATCGCTGCTGCGCGTCGTGCAGCGGCTCGAGCAGTGTCAGCATTGCATGAAATGGATATTGCGCCGAATCCTGCGTTGCAGCGACTTAGCGCGCAGCCGCAGCGCGTTCCGACTGCACTGCTGTAATCACGGCGGCAACAGCAGAGAGGATTACGGTGAGACCGTAGAGCAGGCACCAGCCGCACCATGCGCCGATGACGAACGCTTGAATTGCGATGAGGACGAGCTCAATAGCGGCGCCGACCACTGCTGCAAGCACCCAGATGTTCAGTGAGATTGTTGAGCGCGTACGTAGGAAGTGCACTGATGCAATCAGTAGTACGAGCGAACCGACAACACCGACTAGCGCGATAGGTATTGGGCCGATGCTCGAGTAGACTGATGCCTCGACCTTGGCGCAGCCGCCGAATGGCCCGAGTGCAGGGCCACAAATTGCGGGGATGCCTGCGAATCGAATGGCGAGAAGATACGTCGCGATTGCAGTCCCGATGACGGAAATAACAACGCCGAACCGTACGGCACGCATGTGATTACTGCTTGAGGGCGTCGTCAATGCGCTTGTAGATATCAGCCTCTTTTGGGATGCCTGCCTGCATCCAGTCGCCAAGCTTCAGCGTTGGTGTGCCGCTTACGCCGGCGGCACGAGCCGCTGCGCTCTCCGCCTCAACATCGGCGCGAATCGTGGTGTCGGTAATGCAGCTGTCCCAGGCTGTGAGGTCGAGACCTGCGGCGCCAGCAAGGATACGGAGTCGAGGCGCGCTAAAGCCGCCTTCGTTCTCACCGTGCTGATTTGCAAAGAGGTACGAGTGGTACGACCAGAACTTGTTCTGCTTATCGGCGCACACCGCGCCAACCGCGGCGGTGAATGACTCTTCACCTAGGAAGGCGAAGAAGTGATGCTCGATACGCAGCTTTCCGTCACTGATGTACTTCTCGTAGAGGAGTGGTTCACTGCCGTTGGCCCATACGCCACAGACTGGGCACTGGAAGTCGGTCCACACCTCGAGGGTGACTGGGGCGTCGACGGCGCCAATGCCCCGACCCATGCTGAATTCAGCGGCTGGGGTAAAGACCGGCGCAACGGGGGTGAAGGAGTCGCTTGCAGTCGGCTTGCCGCTGAAGGAGCCCGAGAGGAGGAGCACGACGAGCCCCACTGAAAGGACGGCAGCGCCAATCCCGAGTGCGTTCCTGATGATGCTCATGCCTGAATCATACCCGCGGGGGCTGAACGAGCCTCGCTTCATGCTCCCTGCCTCATATTGAGACTTAGTCTCAACTCTGGTAGGCTGCTTCTATGGTGCGAGAGTTGCTCGAGGCGCTTGACCAAGCGGGGGTTCGCCTTACCGGACAGCGCCGCGATCTCGCCGCCCTCATCGCACGGCGGCAGGGGCACTTCACCGCCGCTGACCTCCTCGCCGACGCCGAGAAGCGCAGCCTCAGCATCGGACGTGCCACCGTCTTCCGTCTCCTCGAACTCCTCGCCGACCAGAACCTCGTCGAACGGGTTGACCTCCCCGATGGCCGACACGCCTACGTCCCGTGCGAGCCGTCGCACCACCACCACCTCGTCTGCGTCTCGTGTGGCGCAATCTCCGAGGTTGATGATTGCGGCATCGACGCCGTCACCGCCGAGGCGGCCCGGCGCTCTGGGTTTGAGATTCAGTCGCATCGACTTGAACTCTTCGGTCGCTGCCCGCGCTGCCAAAACGTGGAGCCGCGCCAATGAGCCGGCGCTTAATTGCAATCCTCGCTGCGCTGCTCTTTGGCAGCGCAGCATGTAGTGGCTCAAGTGGCTCACCAACAGCTTCAACATCGGGTTACCGCGTGATTGCAACAACGAGCGTCTTCGCCGATCTTGCGCGGCTCGCACTCGGTGATTCAGTGCAGATTGATTCCATTGTTCCGGCTGGGATTGATGTGCACACCTTTGAGCCGTCGCCATCCGATGCGGCAAAAATCGCCACTGCTGATCTCATCATCATGAATGGCTTGGGTCTTGATGAGTGGGTTGTCCCGTTGATCGAAGCTGCGCACAAGAGTAGTAGCGATCTGCTGCGCCTCGGAGAGGGACTGGATGCGTCAGATGGTTGGATCTATCTGGCGCCAATGGATTCAGGAGCGGCACGCTCGTACGACCCGCATTTGTGGCTTGATCCAACTGGGGCAGCACTCTATGTACAGCGCGTTGCAGATCGCGCTGTTCAAGATCGACCAGAACTCACCGCTAATATTCGTTCAGCATCAGCAAAGAGTTTTGCGGCGCTTCACGATCTTGATACTGCAGTGCGCACCCTATTCTCAGAAATTCCTGAGGTAAATCGCAAGATCGTCACCTTTCATGACGCATTTGGCTATTACGCTCGGGCATACAACATCACGATTGTTGGTGTTGCGATTGCATCGCCGGGTCAAGATCCGAGTGCTCGTGAGATCGCCGCGCTCATCGACGCGATTCGAGCGTCAGGAGTGACGACAGTGTTCAGCGAGGTGCAGTTCCCCTCCAAGGTGCTGACAAGCATCGCGGCAGAAACGGGTGCAACGGTGCTGGCTGATCTCTATTCAGACGCACTTGGTGCCGCCCCTGGCGACACATACCTCAGCGCGATGCGCGCAAATGCGACAGCGATCGCAGCATCGATGCGGCGATGAGAACATGTGGCAATGAATAGCCAGACAAACGCGATTGATCTTGTTAGCGTCACCGCCGGGTACGGCAGCCGTGCGGCGATCAGCGACGTCTCGCTCAGCCTTGCGCCAGGCTCGCTCACGGCGATCTTCGGCCCGAATGGTGGAGGGAAGTCGACGCTGCTCAAGTGCATCGCTGGGTTGATGCAGCCGTGGAGTGGCAGCGTGCAAGTACTTGGATCAGCCGTTGGCCTGCACGCGAAGCGTGTGGCGTATGTGCCGCAGGCCGAGCAGGTTGATTGGAGCTTCCCTGTCTCAGTCGGCGAGGTGGTGATGATGGGTCGTACGCCAGCACTCGGACCGCTCGGCCGACCCGGCGCCGCCGATCATGCCGCAGTCGCAGATGCGCTCGCGCGTGTTGATATGGCTGATCTTGCACAGCGCCAGATCGGCGAACTCTCGGGTGGTCAGCGTCGCAGGGTCTTCTTGGCACGTGCGATCGCCGCCGATCCAGAGATCTATCTCCTCGACGAGCCTGTCACGGGCGTTGACCCCACGACGCAGGAGAAGATCATGAACATCCTGGACGCCGAGGCGGCGCGCGGTCGCACGGTCGTTGCCACCACGCATGATCTTGCCTGCGCCGCGCAGCGCTTCCACGATGTGGTCGCCCTCGCTGGTCGCGTCGTTGCCCACGGCCCAGCACAACTTGTACTCGATCAGGGGGTTCTAGAGAAGACCTATGGCGGCCACCTCGTGCCACTCGCCGGCGGTGGTGTGGTGCTACTCGATGACCCACACCACTCCCACGGCGCACATGAGGGCCACGAATGAACCCGCTCGATATTCTCCTTACGCCGCTCGGCTACGACTTCTTTGTTCGCGCCCTAATCGCGAGTGCGCTCGTTGGTGTCGCCTGTGCCATCGTTGGATCGTTCGTCGTACTCAAGGGGATGAGCTTCATCGGCGACGCCGTCAGCCACGCCGCCTTCCCTGGCATCGTGATCGCCTACCTGATTGGGGCGCCGATCATCCTGGGAGGTGCGATTGCGGCCATCGGCACTGCGCTCGGCATTGGTGCAATCACGCGCCGCTCTGGGCTTCGATCCGACGCCATCATTGGTGTTCTCTTCGCCGGCATGTTCGCGCTTGGCGTTGCGATCTTCTCTTCAATCCCAAATTATGTTGGTGACCTCTTTCACTTCCTCTTCGGCGATGTGCTCGGCATTAGCGTTGGCGACCTGCTAGCGCTCACCCTGCTTGTGTTTGGTCTGCTACTTGTGCTGCGCCTCTTGTGGAAGGAGTTGCTCTTCAGCACCTTCGATCCGCTCGGTGCTGGCGCCGCAGGTCTACCAGTGCGACGACTTGATGACCTGCTGCTGATCCTCATCGCCGTCACGATTGTGATCAGCCTGCAAGCGGTTGGCATTGTGTTGGTGGTGGCGATGATTACGACACCCGCAGCAACCGCACAGCTGCTCGTGAAGCGATTTACCGCAATGATTCGAATCGCAGCGATCATTGGTGTTTTCTCCGCAGTCGTTGGGTTGTATGTGAGCTATTCCCTCGACATTGCGTCAGGGGCGGCAATCGTGATCTTAGAGACGCTGCTCTTCTTGCTCGCCCTCGCCTTTACCTCAATGCGATCTCGCCCCTACGCCGCACGAGGCGCAGCAAAGATCTAACGCGTCGCTAGCGCAGTCCTGCGAACAAATCTGACTCTGGAAGTGCTGGCGAATCCTTCAGGCGGTTCCCAATGAGTCGATACTGCTCAACGGCACCAAGGTCAATGTAGTCCTGCTCCGTTAGCACGAGCAGCGGGCCATCACTCTTGATCTGTGTAGCGTGCGCCTGAATCGCGCGGCGTTTTGCGGCGAGATGGTTGGTGATGTTAATACGCGTGGTGATCAGTTCGTCGGGACACGCCATTGCGGCACGCCACTGATGCCACTGCTCAAGCTCTTCTGGCGTTGCCTCCTTCGGCACACTCCACCATGACTCAATGCCACGCGACTCTAGTAGCGCAAGCACCTTGTCGCGCTGTGAATCTGGCGTTCGCACTTCGTAGAGTTTCTTTGGCGTCCATGCCGGTCCCGCTTCGGGCCGCCATGTTGGATCGCCAGCAACCTCCCATGCACGACGCGCAACGCGCGCGGCGGCAATGTGGTCAGGGTGGCCGTAGCCACCAAAGTCGTCATAGGTGGCGATCACGTCGGGCTGCACGCGTCGAATGATGCGCACGAGGTGCTCGGCTGTGCCGTCGAGATCGGTCGTGCTGTGTTGGTGATAGGAGCGTGGGTCTTCGTTCCCTGCATCGCCGACCATGCCGGAATCGCGGAAGCCCAGGTTCTCAAAGTGCGTGACGCCGAGCGCCGCCATTGCAGCGGCGATTTCACCCATGCGGGTTTCGCCAAGGCGTTCGTGCGCTTCGGGGGTGTCCCACTCCGGAATAACGATCTCACCGAGCTCACCGCGGGTGCCGGTCACCACATAGGTATCGGTGGTGGCGCTGTGGGTGGCGGCGTAGGCCGCGAGGGTGCCGCCCATGCTGATCGTCTCGTCGTCGGGGTGGGCGTGTACCGCCATCAGAATCAATCGTCCGTTGTTATCCATGACCAGATCGTACGCGCACAGGGCGGAGTGGGTCGGCTACCCTGAACCCACGCGGCGCATTGCGCCGCACGAGGGAGGTGCCTGATGGGAGCAACAGATCCAAAGGTCCAGCGCTGGGCGCTGATCCTGGGCGCCTCCAGCGGCATCGGCGAGGCCACCGCACGCCTGGCGGCCGAAGCTGGATACAACATCTGCGGCGTCTACTTGGGCCGCTCCCGAGGCGAGAAGCTCGATGCGGCGATCGCCGCCGTGAAGGCGACCGGCGTCGAAGCCCTCTATATCCGCGGCAATGCCGCCGACGACGAGAAGCGCGGCGAGGTCATTGCCCAGCTCAGTGAGAAGTTTGCCGCGGCCCGCGCCGCCGGGCTCACCCCCCAACTTGGGATCGCCGTGCACTCACTGGCATTCGGCAGCCTGCAGCCCTTCCTCCCCGACGGCGAGACGCCGCTCATCACCCGCAAGCAGATGGATATGACCTCCGACGTGATGGCGCACTCCCTCGTCTACTGGACACAGGACCTGTATGCAGCGGGCTTGATTGGCAGCACCACGCGCATCTTCGCCACCTCGTCAGAAGGCGCATCAAAGGCGGTCCCAATGTATGGCGCCGTCTCTGCAGCAAAGGCCGCGGTCGAGGCGCACTGCCGTCAACTTGCGCTCGAGCTTGCGCGACTCGTACCGGGTGCCACCGTCACGGCACTTCGGCCTGGCGTTGTCGATACCCCAGCACTGCGGAAGATTCCAGGAAGCCAAGACTGGATCGATGTAGTGATGAAGAAGCATCCAGGGAAGCGACTCACTACGCCCGATGATGTTGGTCACGCGATTGTTGCCCTATCGGCGCCAGGCATGAGCTGGGTCACTGGAAACATGATCACCATCGACGGCGGCGAGCAGATCGCTGGGGGCTGATTTACCGAACTACGGGCGTAGGGCCCAGCGCAAACGATACATACCATTCGCAAAGATCGGCAGCAGTGAGGCCACCGACGCCAACCACACTCCTGCTCCGAAGAACTGCGCCAGCAGTCCACTGAGTGCGCCGATCCCAACAAGTAGCACAGGTGTGAGTGGCATCTGATGTTGCAGGTAACGCAGTCCCGTAATCACTTGGCTGACAACAAGTAGGCACGCGAACACGACCGTTGCAATCGTTGTGCTAGAGAATGAACCCACCTGCGCAGCCACCAGGATGAAGGCCGCCAGGAACACCGCCACGACCGCAAAGGCCATCCGAAGGATCTTGGTTTGCGTGGGGAGGCGTTTGCGCACTCGTTGAACGAACTCGCGCTGCGATGATGCTGGCAAGAGGAGGCCCCATGCCTTGCGGTACGCATTTGCCGCGAGCACTTGATCCGAGAAGAGGCGTCTCCCCAGAACCCCAATGAGGACCAACAGCCATCCAGCAGGATGCTGATAGAGCCAGGCTGCTCCGCGCGACACAGGTAGTTCTTTTCCAACTCTTCGGGCAATGCCAGCGCGCAGAAGAGCATTTTCTCGCAACGCTGAGTACCGCGTAAGCTGCGGCGCCGTACCCCAGCCCTGTGTTGCACGTACCGCGGTGATGCCGATGGTGTTTCCCGCATGTTGTCGATAGAGAGCCAACGGCTTGTCAATTCGGTGCACTCCGCCGGAGGCGGCTGCAACGAGTGAATACCAGTGGTCGTGATCGGGAGATTCGATCGGGATCGTTGGGTGCAGCCTTGCCAGCGTTGCGTCGAACACTTCGCAAAAGCCGCTCACTTGAGGCTGGATGATCCGTTCCGCAATGCTCATATCGCCACGCGTCCTGATGGAATACTCATGCAACCGCTCCGGGCGTGTCACACCGTCGACCAGAAGGTACGCATCGCAATAGACCATGGAGAGCGGTCCACGCGCCCTTATGGCGGCGACGCTTTCTTCGAGCTTTTGGGGGAGCCAAACATCATCCTGATCGGAGAATGCAATGAGATCGATATCGCTCTTGAGTAGGAGTTGCGTTGCCTTTTGAAAGTTGGATCGCAGGCCGAGGCGCTCGGGGTTCTCTACCCATGTGAATCTTTTGTCGTGCATGAATGGGATCAGATCAGGTGCTGAGCGAATCTCCTCGAGTGAGGAGTCGAGTGTGATCATGCAGATCCACTCTGTATGGGTTTGTGCAGCAATCGACGCGAGCTGCTCAGCAAGCCACACAGGATTCGGCTGATACGCCGCGAGTGCAACTCCCACGATGCGGGGCTGCCACGGCTCGTGAGGTTCTGCTACGCCCACGGGTCTCAGCGGTCGGTGCTCAAGTTTTCGGCAAGGGTCGGCATCGCCTGGTCGCGATCGGAGAGGTGCGGAAGCTCAATGGGCCAAGGAATTGCCAGGGTGGGATCGCTCCAGATAATGCCCCGCTCGCCGGTAGCGGAGCGGGGTTGATCTACTTTGTAGCTGACGAGCGCTGGTTCGTCTCCAAGCACAGCGAACCCATGAGCAAAGCCTGGGGGGACCCAGAGTGACTCACCTCCATCCCCCCTCAGCTCAACGGCGACATGCTGTCCGAAGGTTGGGGAGGCTGGCCGAATATCCGCAGCCACGTCGAAAATGCGACCAGAGAGACACGTAACGAGCTTCCCCTGTTCGGGATCTCGCTGGAAGTGCAGGCCACGCAAAACTCCAGGCGCAGAGTGCGACAGGTTGTCCTGCACGAATCGCACAGTAAACCCAGCGGCCTCTAGGCTGGCCTCGTTGTACAGCTCGGTGAACCAGCCTCGCGAATCGGCAAAGCGGTCCCGTTTGAACAGCAGCACCTCTGGAATGTGCATGGCCTCGACTCTCACTGGCGCGCTGCCCTTACCGCAATTGGAAGCGATGCTTGCCACGGGTCAAGATGCACGCCCAGGGTTTCTGCTTGAGAGATATCGAGCACACAGTGAAGCGGCCGACGCGCCGCCGTGACATACCGATCCGACGTAGTGTCGACAACCGAAACCGCCTGGCTGAGCACTCCCTCGGCCACAGCAACATCGATGATTGCCCGCGCAAAATCTGATCTACTCACAGCCGATCCGCTTGCAAGATGCAACACCCCACCATGAATGTGTAACCTGAGCGCGGCGTCTTGTGTGATCCTTAATGCCGCGCGAGCGAGGTCGGGCGCAAACGTCGGTCGTCCTATTTGATCTGAAACCATTGTCAAGGGAGCCGCTGATTTGGCGAGCTGCAACACTTTACGAACAAAGTTGCCTGGCTGTTCGCTATACACCCATGAGGTTCGAATGATCACGCTATCCGGGTAGGCATCGCGCACAGCCACCTCTCCAGCACACTTCGACTCTCCGTAGGCGTTGAGCGGTGAAGTTGGATCGTCTTCGCGCCAAAAATGATCACCCCCATCGGGGAACACATAATCCGTTGAGTAGTGCACAAACGGAAGATTACGTTCGGCAGCCCACGCGGCAACCCAGCTTGCTGCATCCGCATTCACTGCGAATGCAAGATCGCGCTTGCTTTCGGCGCGTTCTGCGTCTGTATATGCAGCTGCATTGATGAGAGCTACTGCAGGGCCAGCCCCCTCGAGGGCTCGATAGAGCGCAGCCTTGTCTGTGATGTCAGCGTCTTCGCGAGTGATGCCGATTCCGTTTTCGCCAAGCTGCTGAACCAGCGATGAGCCGACCTGGCCAGCTGCGCCGAGTACGATGGTGCGTTGGGGTTGAGTCATTTTGCTTGAGGCTCGATTGCGGAACGAATTCGCAGCGCGTACGCCTCCGACGGTGTCTGATCGACGATGCTGAGAAGGGCGGCTTGATCGAGATAGCCGCGTCGATATGCCGCAATCTCGACGCAGCCGAACTCACTTGCGTGATCCCGCGCTGCTCTTTGAACCGCAAGTGACGCGGCAACGAGTGCGTCTGGGGTGCCAGCATCGATCCACTGCACATCGCTCGGAATCACGACATGGCGCAACTGTCCGGCGTTGAGATACACCGCATTGACGTCGGTGATTTCGAGTTCGTTTCGTGCAGAGCGAGGTAGGCCTTCCGCAATCGAGATGACGTCAGGGCTGTACGTGTAGAGGCCAGTGATTGCGAGGTTGGAGGTCGGTGCGTGCGGCTTCTCGGCAATCGTGATGATGTGGCCGTCTAAGGAAACCTCTGCGACCCCGAAGCGCTCTGGATCAGGCACCTCTTTCAGATAGATCTGGGCGCCCTCTGAAAAGGTGCTGATGTTGCCGGTCACCGTACGTTCCATCGCACTGCCAATGAACAGGTTGTCACCAAGGATGAGGGTGACCGGCTGATCTCCAATGAACTTCTTGCCGATCAAGAACGCCTCGGCAATGCCGCTGGGGTTCGCCTGCTCGGCATACGTCAGCGTCAGGCCAAGGTGTGCTCCGTCGCCTAGGAGGGCCTCAATGGCAGGCAGGTCGCGTGGGGTGCTAATGATCAGAATCTCGCGGATCCCACCGGTTACCAGGGTCCAGATTGGGTAGTAAATCATCGGCTTGTCGTAGACCGCGAGGAGCTGCTTGCTGACGCTCTTCGTGGCCGGATAGAGGCGACTTCCGCCGCCGCCAGCAAGCACAATCCCTCTCATGAGCCAGCCGCCGTGTGTGTCTGCTCGCGGGCACGCGCCACATGCCAAACCACTGTGCTTTTCAGCGCCTCGGCGAACTGGTGTTGCGGGGCGTAGCCAAGTTCACTCATCGCTCGCGCACCATCAATCGCATATCGATAGTCATGGCCAAGACGATCAGTCACAAGCGCAATTTGCAATGCGTACGACGCTCCGTCGCTTCGTGGTGCAACCTCGTCAAGAATCTGGCAAATCTCACGCGCAAGCGCAAGATTGGAACGTTCGTTTTCGCCACCGAACGCATAGCGGCCTCCAGGCGTGCCGCGCTCCAGCGCCTGCATCACTCCGCTGACATGATCTTCGACATAGATCCAATCACGAACATTTGAGCCGTTGCCATAGATCGGAAGGGGCTTTCCAGCGAGTGCGCAGTGAACGAGATGCGGAATGAACTTCTCGGGATACTGATACGGCCCGAAGTTGTTGGTGCAGTAGGTTGTGATTGTTGGCAAATTATACGTGTGGTGCCATGCCGATACCAAGTGATCGGCAGCCGCTTTTGATGCTGAGTACGGTGACCGCGGATCGTATGGGCTCTCTTCCGTAAAGTGACCAGTTTCGCCAAGGCTTCCTAACACTTCGTCGGTAGAGATCTGTACAAATCGAAAGCGCTGGGCATCGTCCGTGCTCAGTTTCTGAAAATGCGCCAGCGACGCGTTTAGCAGCGAGTACACGCCAAGAATGTTTGTCTCCATGAAGGTGCCGGGATCAGAGATAGACCGATCAACATCGGATTCAGCGGCAAAGTTAACGACCGTACTGATTTGATGCTGATGCAACAGTTTTGCTACAAGCGCAGTATCGGTAATGTTTCCTCGCACAATCTCAATATCGTTTCGCTCAGCGAGCGATGTTGGATCTGCCGCATACGTGATTGCATCAAGTACAACGACGCGGTCACCAGCGCTCTCTGCGCGCTTAGCAAACGCACTGCCGATAAAACCAAGTCCTCCGGTCACGAGCATAGAGCGCTGGCGAGTCTTGGCAGACGTTGTCACGGCTAAATTGATTTTCCGAGGAGCCGTCGGATGTTATCCGAAACCTCCACCAGCACTGGGGTTTCGGCATCTGGGGTGACATCGGTAAACCGTGTCTCAACGCCAAGTACGCCGGCCCACACCTTCTCTTCGCTGTCATCAGGATTGCCGTGCACGCCACCGGTGCGAATCTTTCCAGATGCCTCGGTGATCTTCATGCCGAGCATGGTGGTGGCTTTAAGCTCTTGTTCAGTAGATGCGCGCAAATCCGCAGACCGACCAGGTACGAGCTTGTCGACGAACGCATCAAGCTGCGCCACTTTCTCTTCACCGGTGATCTCTTCGCAGATGCCGAACAGCGTTGCCGAGCGGTAGTTAAAGGAGCTGTCGAACCCGCTCCGCGCTAAGACGATCCCGTCGGTCAAGTGAATGGAGACAGATACCTCAGTCCCTACGACCGACTTCAAGAATCGGCTGGCCGCCGAGCCGTGCCAGTAGAGTCGGTCGCCGTCGCGCCAGTGTGCCGTGGCGGTGGCGTGCGGGCGGCCATCAAGGATGTAGGCGATGGTGCAGGTGAGGGCGGCGTCGACCACGGGGTAGATGTCAGCTCGCTCGTAGTGCCCTCGGTCAGGGAGTCGCCGCACACGCGTTCGCTCGCTCGGCGGGAATCCATCGGTGACGGGTATGTCGCGCGGCATGTCGCCATCGTAGGCGAGTGGCGATTAGTTGAGGGGGAGTCAGGTTTCCTGGCGGACCCGACCGGATTCGAACCGGCGATCTCCAGCGTGACAGGCTGGCATGTTGGGCCGCTACACCACGGGTCCGCGACAGGACTGCGAAGCCTACCAGAGGGGGTAGGATCCGACTATGGGATACGGAGCAGACGCAGCATCACGAGGCGGCGGGGCCGGCCGCATCGACCTGCGCTCCGACACGGTCACCCACCCAACCCCCGAGATGCGCCGTGCCATGGCCGAGGCGGAGGTCGGCGACGACGTCTTTGAGGACGATCCGACCGTCGCCGCCCTAGAGGAGCGTGCCGCTGCCCTGCTCGGTAAAGAGGCGGGCCTCTTCGTTGCCTCAGGCACCATGGGGAACCTCGTCTCGGTGATGGCTCATGTGCCACGTGGCGGCGAGATCATCACCCCCGCCGAAGGGCATATCCCAAACGACGAGGCGGCTAACTACGCCGTAGTCGCTGGCGCTGGACTTCGACTAGTCCAAGAGAACCCCAACGGAGAGATGCCAGTCGCCGATGTCCTTGAGGCGATTCAAGACGCATCCGACCCACACAGCGCCATCACCTCGCTCGTCATCGTTGAGAACTGCCACGCCCATACGTTCAGCCGACCCATCACTCCCGCCTACATGCGCGAGCTTCGCACGGCGCTGAAGCCATCTGGCATTCCGATCCACGTCGATGGCGCGCGCCTCTTCAATGCGGTTGTTGGGCTCGGCGTCTCTGCACGTGAGCTCGTTGCTGATGCTGACAGTGTGACCTTCTGCCTTAGTAAGGGTCTCGCTGCACCGATCGGCAGTGTTGTCGTTGGCAGCAAAGAATTCATCTGGAAGGCGCGACGCGCGCGCAAGTTACTTGGCGGCGGCATGCGACAGGTGGGTGTGCTTGCGGCTGCCGGCCTCGTCGCACTCTCTGATGGACCAGAGGGCACGGTGAAGCGACTTGCCGAGGATCACGTCAATGCACGCCGCCTGGCGACCGAGATCGCAGCGCTGCCTGATGTGATCTCGCCAGGGCACAATGCGCAGCGAGAAGGCGAGCGGCTAGACCCCTCTCGCGTCGTCACAAATTTTGTGATCTTTAAGGTTACTGGCGGCATCCCGCGGCGAACACGCTTCCTTGACGCTCTTGAGAAGCGTGGCGTACTAATGGTTGCATACACGCACGGACAGATTCGTGCGGTAACGCACTACGGCATTGGTGATGATGAGATCACCAAGACGATCGCGGCGACAGCTGCAGCACTGACCGAAACCGCGTAGCGCTGCGCAGCCGATGCGCATTGTTCCATCTATCGATCTTGAGAAGGGTCGCTCTCGCATTGTCTTTTGGCCTGGCGCCGCTACGGGTGTTGGCGCACCAACAGATCAGCCAGCGCGCATTGCGCGTCACTTCGTTGATCGCGGTGCAACGCTGATTCATCTTGTGGACTTTGATGGTGCTCGTGCAGCGGCGCCAATCAACATTGAATCAATTGGCGCAGTTGCTAGCCTCGTCGCAACTCCACTACAGGTTGCTGGCGGGCTAGAGTCGCCTGAGGCTATTCGTATTGCGTTTGCAGCGGGAGCAACGCGGGCAGTGATCTCTCTCGCGCTGATTGATGAGCCGGAGCGTCTCGCCGCATGTATCGCCGCGGCGGGTGATTGGCTCGCTGTTGGTTTTGATCCACGGCCGGATCGGATCGCGTCGTTCAACTGGAAGCGCTCGGCGACCCCAACAGCGGAGAGCCTCATCGATGAGCTCGCTGCGGCAGGGGTGACACGCATCGTGCTGAGCCACGGTGGTAACGCGAGCGAGAGCGCGGCGTTCGCTAATCTTGCGGCACGTCAGCCAGGGATGGAGCTGAGCGTTGCGGGTGGGGTGAGCGACCTTGATGGCGTGCGCCGACTCCGCGATGCTGGGGTTGCCAGCCTCATCTTGGGCGAGGCGCTCCTCTCGGGCGCGATCGATTTTGAGGAAGCCTCAAGAATCTCTGACCCTGCGCTGTAGCGCGCACATGCTGCGCACCTCGCTTAGACTCCCCCGCATGGCAACAGCAAAGCGCATCAACGAACCGCTCGCGCTGAGCCCCCTCGCGGGGCTCGGTGCCGTCATCCTCACCGGCGTCCTCTGGGGCACGATCGGCGTTGTCACTGGCCAGCTCAAGGCGGCCTTCCCTGGCGCTGATGGGGGTCCGAGCACGCTTAGCTCCCTCGTGCTTGTTGTCGTACGCCTTGCGATCACCGCCCCAGCCGCCGCCATCACCGCGCGCCTCTTGCTCGGTCGCGGCGCCTTCCGCCTCCCTAGTCGAATGCTTGCACTCGGGTTAGGGCTCGGACTCGTTCAGGCGTTCTTCCAATACGCCTACGTTGAGGCCGTGACCAACGCTGGGGTTGGTATCGCCACGGCGATTGAACTCTGCCTCGCGCCGGTACTAGTCGCCGCGCTGAGCATCGTCCTACTCCGCGAGCGGCCCGATCGCATGATCATCGGTGCAATCGTTTTTGCCGCGATCGGCACCATTGTGATTGCTGCAAATGGCGCGGTCCCCGGGAAAGAAGCCACATTCCAGGTGGGCATCATCTGGTCGCTCGCCTGCATGGTCGGCTATGCCTCATACATCGTGCTCGTGCGTCAACTCGCTGCAGGCATTCATCCGCTGGAACTTGTCGCACTCGCTGCCACTGGTGGCTTCGCCGTGCTCGCAGCGGTGTCAACTGTTGTTGGAGTAAAGCTTCCTGATCTCGCCGACAAGGATCTCCTCATTCCAGGTCTGCAGTTTGCCTACCTCGCACTCATTGCAACGTGTCTCGCCTACGCGCTCTTCGTTTCAGGGGTGCGCGCAACAAGTGCCACTACCGGCTCACTTGGCGCACTCGCCATGCCGCCAACAGCAACAATCCTCGCTGCGGTATTGCTTGCGCAGATTCCTACGATTGAGACCGTCATTGGGCAGATCCTTTTGATGTCCGCGATGGCAGTCACCATTCTGCGAACCGCTCGCCGCTCCAATTCCTAACGACATGCGCGCAACCGCTGTATCGCTTGCACTTACCGCAATGCTCACGCTCAGCGCGTGTGGTGCCGACACATCACCAAGCCCATCATTAAACGCAACCGGCTGTCCGACCTCTCAGCCTGCAACGCTCAGCGCCGAAGCATCAAACGATATTGCGTTTGAAACATCTCTTGGCACATTTGTGGTGCGGCTTGCAGTGAAGAGCTCGCCAATCGCCGTGAGTAACCTAACCGCACTGGCGATCTGCCACTTCTACGACAACGTGATCTTTCATCGAATCGCCTACATGGAAAACGGAACGCCATTTGTCATCCAGGGTGGCGATCCAACCGGCACCGGTACTGGCGGCCCGGGTTATTTCATAAAGGATGAGCCAGTCCTTGGCACTTACCGTCGTGGTGTGATCGCGATGGCGCGATCGAGTCAGCCCGACTCACAGGGGAGCCAGTTCTTTGTGATCCTTGATGACGCTGCGGCGGTTCCACTTGAGAGCGCTCGTACATATGCAATCCTGGGAGAGGTCATCTCCGGCATGGATGTCGTTGACGCGATTGCGGCGCTAGAGCGCAACGGGGAAGACCGCCCAATTGATCCCCCAACGATCCTCTCGACGACCGTTACTCCCACCGCGCCCTAGCACGTCCGCGCAACTGATCGTTCGCGGGTAAACTCTGCATATCGTCGGCACCAGCCGACCACGTGGCCTTGCGCCACAGAGGAGTGATGGAATGGCAACCGCCAAGATTGAGACGACCGCCGGCGTCATCGAGTTTGAGCTCCTTGACGATGCGGCACCGAAGACCGTCGAGAACTTTGTAACCCTGGCGAAGAAGGGTTTCTACGACGGGGTGATCTTTCACCGCGTCGTTCCGGGCTTCGTGATCCAAGGCGGCGACCCTGATGGAACCGGCATGGGCGGGCCAGGCTACAAGTTCGACGATGAGCCGGTAACGATGGGCTACGCCCGCGGCACGGTGGCGATGGCCAACTCGGGGCCAAACACGAACGGGAGCCAGTTCTTCATCTGCCTCGATGACCTTGCCAGCCTGCCGCCGAAGTACACGATCTTCGGCATGGTCACCTCGGGCCTGGCCACAGTCGACGCGATCGCCAAGGGGGCCACGGGCCCAGGCGACCGCCCGCTGGAGCCGGTCAAGATGACGGCGGTGACAATCTCCTGACCCTTGCCCTCGGCACAAGGTGTGCCAGGGGGTTGGAATCCGACCCTCCAGGGAGTATTCTTTCCTCAGCTGTTCTTGTTCAAAGACCATGGGTAGGTGGGTTAGGGTAGTCGCTATAGGCGACGTGATAGATGCTCTTTGAGCGTTGCGGGCGGGGCTGACTTGTTCGTCCCACAAGCGGATCGGCTTGAGGCGACTCCTGCCAAAGGGGGTCGCCTCATTTATTTTTCACTCGAATTTGCGCGGCGGGACCCCTGATAAACTCACCACCCTTCGCGCTCGTAGCTCAGTGGATTAGAGCGTCTCCCTCCGAAGGAGAAGGTCGCAGGTTCGAATCCTGTCGGGCGCACCACACCAAGTAAACTCCTCCTTATGGCTGAACAAGAGTTCGTTACGGTTCCGCTGCTGCGCCGGCCCCTTTTGCTGGTCGCCGCCGCCGTCAATCTTGGCGCAGTCGTTGTGGGCCTGAGCGGCACCGACGAGCGGCTCTTCTATGTTCCTGCGGCACTCGGCCTTCTCTGGTCGATCGCCTACCGCGCACAACCACGTGAAGGTGTCCGCCAACTACGACGCGCACCGCAAGGATCTATCACCGTGCGCCGACCAGATAGGCCCACACCACGACAGCGCACAGAGATGCCGCCAACTCCATCAGGCTTTGCCCCATCTGCCGCAGTTGCCGCAGCACGTGAACGCGGTGGTGTGCGCAAACCGATTAGACCAGTAGAGATTGGACTTCCGAGCAAAGGTACGGAGCCAGAGAAGAAGCGCCGTCGCGGTCGTAAGGGTGGAGACGGACCGAACCTCGGCCTATAGTTACGGCGCGATCTTCACCGTAACCACGGGCGGCTTGCTGAGCGCGAAGCAACGCGCATCGAGCCAACCGTCGCGGATGGACTGGCGCTCCTCTGCATCAACACTGAGGTTCCAGCGAATTTTTATCGCAACCCAATCGGTCAGGTAGACGCAGTTTGCTGACTCTAGTGGCGGTAGCCAGTTCGTTGGATCGTCATCACTTTTCTCCTGATTGACATTGTCGGTAACGGCACGCAGGGTCCAGGAGACACCGAGATCATTCGCGTACGCTTGTCGACGAGACGCTGACCACTTCCAGGCGCCTGATCGCCACGCTTCACCGAGTGCGACAACATGGTCGATATCAACATCAGAGGCGCGCGTCCACGTTTCGCCGTCGTAGAGGCTCAGCCACTTTCCCGTGCTCACCGTCTTACCAGTTGACGTGAAGTGCACAGCAACAAGCGACTCGGCGATCAGAACTTCGGCACGAGTGTTCTTACCATCGCGGTCTTGATCAATCCAGAGCTTGAAGAGCTTGCGTTCATAGCCGCCGATGTGCTCCGATATCACTTGTACGCAATCGAGTGCGGTGAGTAGACCAAGTTTGGTGTTGTTGGTCTTGCACGCTTTGGCGGCGCTCGTGGCTGCACCGACCGGTGCGGGGGTAATCAGCGTTAGGGAGATAATGAGTGCGAATAGTACGAAAGTAATACGAGACTTCATCAGATTAGATTACGCGACGACGTTGAAGAGTGCGCGAACGAGCGCAGTTCCCTCTTCATCGTGAATGTCGATGCGCGCCTCGTTGGCCGTGGCGCGAACGGTGCAACGGACGGCGGTGCCAGTAGTAAGGCCGAGGTACTCCAGCCGAATGCGGCGACGCGATGCGTTAAGTTGCGCTGGTGCCACTACGCTGAGCGCCTCTTCGGCAATCTCAAGCCAGGCGGCGTTGTTCACATGCCCAAGCGGATCGAAGTCGGCGACGCGGAGTGGCACCGTCACGGTGACACCGGGTATATCGCCGGATGTTTCTGCGGGGATCTTCTCGGGGGTGAAGGTGGCGCCGACTTCAGTGACGAAGGGCTCGAACTCGGCTGGGAAGCGGACTGGTCTTCCGTTCTGGTCGGTCATGACCCAATCGATGGTGGCATCGGCGATCACGCGACCAGCGGTGCCGAAGAGCCGGGTGCGGCGTCGTGCCATCACGTGACGGAAGCCGACCAGGGCCGTGGTGCCCGTCATCGCCTCATTGGAACGGGGCGGCTCATCGATGAGTAGGTCAATGCTCCTAACGACCCAGCCAACGCCGCGCGACTCGTACCACGCGCGTCCGTACTCGAGCGTCTCGCTGTGCTGCCAGGCGAGGTCTTGAGCGTGTCGGAGCACCGCGGCGGCGCGCATGTTGCCAGCGCGATTGCATTCATCAAAGCGCACAGAGCGACTCTCGTCGCGATAGCGGGCGTGCTCTGGCAGGCGCGCCTCATCGGGGGCGAGACCGGGGGTGAGTCGCTCGTTCAGGCTCATCCGGCGGCCAGCCGTCCGAGGGTTTCGAGGGTAATGAAGCGTGTTTTCTCGCGTGGAGCCCGCACGATAGTGAGGCGCGCAGCAACGATCGCGGCGGTATCAAACGCCACAACACCGATAGCGATGCGCGCGCTGTTCCCCGCGGCGCGGATTCGGGCATCTTCGAGTTCGGCGAGAAGGCTGGCGTCGATGCCACGGGCCCCCCACTTACAGTCCCAAAGCTCTGGAGCTGGGCCGGCCTCAACGGTGACGTCAAACGGATGCGGGTCAGCAGAGACGCCATCAATGGCGAAGCGTCGCTCGCGCCGAACTAATCGGTCGGCATCATTTGCGAGCACCGGGCGTCGGCGCAACATCTCAGCGGTGGTTGCCTCAACGACTGCGCCGCGGTACTGCGCGTTGGAGGCTTGTGCCTTCCCACCGATTGCTAGGGCACCGACGACCAGCGGGTCGGTGTTGGTTCGACGTGATGGAAGGGCGGCGAAGAGCGCCACTGTCTCTGCTGTCGTTGGCTCTGGATCGTTCATCACCGCTCGGGCAATGAGCCGCTCGGCGGGTGTAGCGTTTGCAATCGCCACCGCAAGTGGTCGCAAGATTGGATCCGCTTGAATGCCGGAATAGACCACGGCTCGACCATCGCGCGGCGCGTCGCTAAACGAGATCCCTGCGGGGATGCGCGCTGCTACTGTCGTGCCGCTACTTTGTGGCACGACATCTTTTGGCATGCTCGCAGGATTCAGTGTTGCCGCAAGGAGTGTCAGCGCAAGTCGCGGCTGCATGCCAATCCAATCAATGGCGCGATGTGGATCGTTTGCAGCAATGACGCGCTCAATGCTTGCAGCAAGAGATTTGAGTGCATTCGTCGCAGCATCTGGCAGTGCGCGATCACCGATTGCAGCAATCGCTCGGCTCAACTCTTCTTCCCCCAGTGTTGAGACAACGTTGGTGTGATCGAGCGCATCGGTTACCTCTTCGCCGAGTGCCACGAGTCGCGCGAGTAAATCTTGCTGATGCGTGAGTGCAGTGCCGCTCATAGCGTTGGCCAACTGAGCGCTGCAGCATCAAGTAGAAGTTCTGGGTTGCCATTGCGGCGGAGGGCGTTCAATGCCTTATCAATTGCGCGCAGCGCCTCTCCCCATGTTGCTGGTGGAAGCTGATGTGCAACATCCTCAATCTCTGCGCGATCTTCTGGAAAAGCGATCTGGTCCGCAGCGCCAACACTCACCAGCGCAAGATCACGCGCCACCCCACGCCAGAGGCGCAGGAGTGCGGTTGCAGCGGCCCGGCGCTCTGCAGGTGTTGCCTTCGCGCTGCGCTTGGCGGGACTCTTCTTCTTTGGCTCGGCATCGACAACTGGCGCGTCATCACTGCCATCATCACTTTCGGTTCCATCATCTGCGTCACCGTCATCAGCGCCCGCAACCAGAATTGCACGTGCGTCGGCAACGAGTGCGCCAAGCTGGCTAAGCCGTGCATGCGGTTGCGTTGCGGCAAAGTCAAGAATTTGTCGGCGAATTTGCGCGTGCGCTCGGGCGGCATCACCGGTTGCCTCGGCGTCAATGAGTGGCCCAGGACGACCAGATGACATGCGCAGAAGCCGCACCGCTGTGGGCGCATCTACACCAAGCCGCTCACCAAGCAGCTCGCTCGCCTGTTTCGCGTCGGGAAGACCGAGGCGAATCACTGCACAGCGGCTACGAATCGTTGGCATGAGGCGCGAGTCTTCAGCGGCCGCCAGGATCACATGCGTGCGAGAAGGTGGCTCTTCAAGGGTCTTCAGGAGTGCGTTCTGCGCCGCTTCGTTCATGCGGTCGGCGCGCTCAATGAGCGCGATGCGGCGGCCGCCCTCTACGGGGAAGAGGGCGAGGCCAGCGGTGAGGGCGCGAATCGGCTCGATCCCGATCTCATCCGATGCCCCTGTTGGAGAGATGACGACGAGGTCGGTGTGGCTCCCTGAGGCGATCAGGCGACAGGCTCGGCAGGCGCCACATGGCCCGCCGTCGACTGGCTCGCCACACATGAGCGTGGCAACAGCGTCACGGGCGAGTGTGCCTGCGCCCGCACCACGCGGCCCAAGGATCAGCAGGGCGTGCGGTGGTGCGTCGGCGAGCAGCGTGGCGAGATGCGCCGCGGCGGCGTCATGACCGCGAGTTGCGAAACGTGCAGGGCGACGCGCAGGGTGAGCGGCGTCAGGCGGCGTTGAGACCGCCCGCGCCATCTCGTTAGGCTCCCTTGCTCCCCTTAGCCTTTGGCCGCGTGGTGCTCTTCTTTACGAGAGCGACCTTTGCGGCGGGCTTGGCGGCACCGCGTGCTGCAGGCTTAGCGGCAGCCTTCGCGGCCGGCTTCGCAGCACCCTTCGGTGCCGGTCGACCACCACGCGAACGGCCCTTCCCGCTCACTGTTGCCTCTTTGCCGTTGAATGCCGCCGACTCGCTCGCCGATCGTCCGGTCGCCTGCAGTTGGGACTGCAAAAGCGCGGCCACATCTGGCGAGACATCGCTGATGCCGTCATCGGCGTCGTTGTAGCTCGCGCTCGAACGAATCGTGTCGTCTTTGTGGGAACGAGCAACCTCATCGGCGATGCGTGATGGGCCGGAACCGAGCTGCTGCCGCGCAGCGCGCACTGGTCCACGACCTGTAGCGGTTCGGCGCTCAGTGGCAAGGTATTCAGGAACGCCGCCTGGCGCACCATCATCGGCGTCGTCCAGCGTCATCGTCTCAATGCCATCGAGTGAATCGCCACCAACTCCGCCACGACCACGACGTCCGCGACCACCGCGGCGGCGGCGACGGCGTGGGCCGTCCTCACCGAACGCAGCTGCGCCTTCGTGGTTCTGTGATGATGCCTCAGCGCCTGCGGCGAGATCGTCTGGGCCAAGATCGTCAAGCGTCAGTGTCTCGATGGAATCAGCGTCAACCATCGTGTCGCCAATGCGGATTGCCGACGAGCGGCGAACCGGTGCTGCGGTGCGTGGTGCTGCAGTGCGTACGGTACGACCGCCGCGAACTCGTTCGCGCTCAGGCGCTGCGCCAACGCGGCGTGGTCGTGCTGGTGCCTCGGACTGCTTGTCGGGAACCTCTGTCATGGAGAGATCCTCTTCGCCCTCTGCGGCAACGCGGCGACCACTTCGTGCGCCCGCCTCCACCTTGGCGATTGTGGTGATCTCAATGAACTGGTCAGCAACTTCAACGAGGTCGCTGCTGGTGTTTGCGCGGAAGCTTACGACTTCAACGCGAACGCCCATGTCTTGCACCGCGCGAATAGCTGGTGCGAAGTCACCGTCGCCCGAAATGACGACTGCGATGTCGAGCTTTGGCGCAAGGCGCACAAGATCAACGACGAGTTCGATGTCAAGGTTCGCCTTAAAGCGACCATCGCCGTACTTGCGAACATCCTTGCTGACAACCTTGTAGTTGTTGCGCGCAAGGAAGTTGTGGAAGGCCTTCTGGTTCTCGTTGTCTGGATCGAGACCGGTGTAGGCGTAGGCGCGAACAAGATCGCGGTTCGCCGTGAGGGTCTTGAGGAGCGTGACGTAATCGATGTCAACGCCTGCAGCCTTCGCTGCGTAGAAGACGTTTGCGACGTCTACGAAAATAGCGACATTACGTGCCATTACTTTGTACCTCTGGTTTCTTAGTAGATAACGTGGCGTGCGCTGCTACGACGGGGCTGGGCCGGTATCGGCC